>DASTNM010000317.1:0-2324 GCA_035762745.1 Candidatus Polarisedimenticolia bacterium | reverse complement strand
TCCCCTTTCGCCCCTTCAGCCCCGCCCGGTCAGCCCCATCCCGTCAATGCGCCGCCCGGCCACCGCGCCTGGCGCCGCCCGCCGCCCGCCCGCCGCGCCGCGTCCGGGCGCCTGACGCCCGCCTTCCCCCCGCTCCCGCGTCGGGTTCGCAGTCGGCGCAGTAGCCCCGGATCTGGTGCGTGTGACCGGTCATGCGGAATCTCTTGCGCCGACAGACCGCCTCCTGGATGCGCTCGACCTCCGGGCTCTCGAACTCGATGATCGAGCCGCAGCCGAGACAGACCAGGTGGTCGTGGTGGTGGCGGCCGAACATCGTCTCGTAGCGCGCCTGCCCGCTCGCCATCTCGAGCTTGTGGACCAGCCCCGACTCCACCAGCCGCGGCAGCGTGCGGTAGAGGGTCGCCCGCGACACGCGGTGCCCCGCCTGGCGCAGGTGCACCAGGAGGTCGTCCACGTCGAAGTGCCCGCGGACGGAGAGGATCTGCTCCAGGATGACGCGACGCTCGCGTGTCAGCTTGAGATGGTTGCGGGAGAGATAGTCCTTGAACTGCGTCGCGGCCACGCGCACGGGCGCCTCGCCTCCAATTGCAACTGAGTCTCAATATTAGTCCGGCCGGCGGCCCCTGTCAAACGCCGGAGCGCGGCGGGTCAGGAGACGGCGGGCCCGGCCGCCCGGCGCTCCTCGGGCGGCAGAGTCCGGCGGCAGGCGGCGTACAGGAGGACGTCGTAGACGATCTTCATGCCGGCCCCCAGGACGAGCGGCGTCATCAGCGACACCCCCTGCATGAAGAGCCCGGCGAAGGAGGGAGCGACGGCCCAGGCCCCGACCCGGACGAGGTGCGTCACCCCCGAGGCGACGGTGCGCTCCTCCGGCTTCACGACCGCCATCACGTACGACTGCCGTGTCGGCACGTCCATCTCGACCAGCCCCTCGCGCAGGACGAACAGGACGGCGGCGACGGCGAAGCTCGGAGCATAGGCCACGGTCACGAGCAGCAGGCTGGAGGGGATGTGCGTGAAGACCATCGTGTTGACGAGGCCGATGCGCCGCGCCAGCCAGGCGGCGCCGAGGTGCGACAGGGCGTTGGCGACCCGGGCCAGGAAGAAGAGCGGTCCGAGGGCCTCCTCCCCCACCCCGAAGCGCTCGTAGAAGAAGAACGACAGCAGCGCGGTGGTCAGGAAGCCGCCGGCCAGACTGTCCAGGGCGAAGAGCGAGGCGATCCTCCAGAGGACCCGGCGCGTCGCGGGAGAGACCCGCACCGGGGCCGGCGCGGCCGGACGATCGGGAGCGCCCGGGGGGGCCGGCGGGCCTGACGCGGTCTCCTGCCGGCGCGGCCCCACCTCGACGGCCGCCGACAGGCGCAGGTAGAGCACCGCCGTCGTCAGCAGCAGCAGCGCGTAGACCCCGATGGTGAGACGCAGCGAGGCGACGTCGCCGACCGCGCCGAACCGCCGCAGGAGAGCCGGCAGCCCGGCGAGAAGACCCCCGAGCGCCCCGCCGCTGTCCTGCACGACGTTGTACCAGGCGAAGACGCGCGTCCTCTGCGCGTCGGGAGTCGTCGCCGGCAGGATCACCTGGTCGAGGATGAGCGAGGCGCCCCGGTCGCGCCCCATGCCGTTGACCATCCCGAGGAAACAGACCAGCCCCGTGACCAGCGGGTCGGACGAGAGCGCCAGCCCGAGCCCGCCGATCCCCGACAGCAGGGCGATGGTGATGAGCGATCGGCGCCGCCCGAAGCGGTCCCCCGCGAGCGTCACCAGGAGCGCCGCCAGCGCCGCCCCGGCCAGCCCGGCGGCGATGACGTAGCCGATGCGCGCCGGGTCGAACCGAAGCCGCGCCAGGTGGACGCCCAGGAGAACGCCGATCATCCCGGTCGCCAGCGCGCGCAGGAACGCCGCCGTGTAGAGCACCCTGCGGTCGATCATGGCGGGGTAGTGTACGGCAAATTCTCGCGGGACCGGCCGGCGGCGAGACCCGGCCGGCGGGGCGGGACCGCGCTCAGCCTTTCCAGCGCGAGGCCGGCACGGTCTTGATGCTCAGTGCGTGGATCTCCCCGCCGATCAGCTCGTGCAGGGCGTCGTTGACCAGACGGTGCTGCTCGAGAAGCGCCTTCCCCTCGAAGGCGGCCGAGACGACCAGCACCTCGAAGTGGCCGCCGCCCGAGACCGCGCCGGCATGGCCGGCGTGCAGGGTGCTGTCGTCCTGGATCTCTAGGTGCAGCGGTTGCAGTCGGTGGCGCAGGATCGATTCGACTTTCTCGCGCGTGGTGGCCATCGGTCTCATCCTCTCCCGCCGGCCGGGCTCCCGGTCGTGAGCCCGGCCG
>DASTNM010000316.1:0-2341 GCA_035762745.1 Candidatus Polarisedimenticolia bacterium | reverse complement strand
CGTCCCCTTGTCCTGCCCCTTCACCTCGACGCGGACACCCTGTCCAGGGACCTCGGTGAACGACATGACGTCGCCGATCGCCATGTCCGACATGCAGGCGCTCAGGGTGGCGATCCGATCCTCGAGCGCGGCCATCCCCTGGCCGGCGTTCTTCTCGAACCCCTCCTGCCAGGCCTTGACCAGATCCTCCCGTCCGACCTTGCGCACGAAGTGCATGACCAACCGCTTGGCCTGGTCCGAGGCGAGGATCGCGTCCGGGTCGGCGGACTTCTTTTCCAGGTAGAGGCCGGCGACGTAGACGTCGACCTTGAGGAAGGTCGCCTCGCGCAGGCCGAGGCCGTTCAGCACCAGCGTGCGTCCCTCGACGGCGACCTGGTCGGGCAGGGTCACGCCGGAGAGCTCGCCGGCCATGCCGGCCGGAGGTGACAGGGTCGAGAGCGACACAACGAGGAACGCCGCCGTCTGGATCGGTCCCATGATGCGCATCGGTTGCCTCCGTGGCGTGTCGCCGATGCTAGCACGAGCGGTGGGCGGGGGAGGCGGTCCGCAGGGCGCCGATCTCTTCCTTTTTTCCGGCGTTGGGCTTAGAGTAGCCGGCATTCAGGTCAGGCTTCCGAACCAGGCAGGAGTCCCGGGCGATGCCGTTCTCCGCCGGGCCGGAGATCAAGGAGGGGCCGATGCGCGGAAAGACCAGGTTGGGCGTGGCGATGCTGTCGCTCGCCGTTGGGGGTGGCGGGGCGGCCTTCGGGTCGGGATACTCGGTCTACGAGCAGGGGGCGGAGGCGATGGCCAACGCCGGCGCCTTCACCGCCCGGGCCGACGATCCGAGCGCCCTCTTCTTCAATCCGGCGGGGATCCTGCAGCTCGATCGCTTCCGCCTCAACATCGGCACCAACGCGATCTTCCTCACCGGCGCGAAGTTCGATTCGACCGCGTCCGGACAGGGGTTCAGGCAGGACGACAACGTCGCCTGGCCGTCCTCCCTCTACTACACGCAGAAGATCAGCGACCGCTTCGCCTGGGGCCTGGCCTTCACCTCCCCCTTCGGATTGAAGACGCAGTGGGGCCCGACCTTCGACGGGCGCTACATCTCGCGCGAGGCGAACCTGGCGGTGGTCAACGTCAACCCGAACTTCGCGTTCAGGCTCGGCAAGAGCTGGTCGGCGGCGGTCGGGATCGATTACGCGAGGGCCGACGTGCGGGAGCTTTCCAAGAACATCGACTTCACGAACCCTCCGCTGGCGCTGGGGGCGCCCGACGGCTTCACGAAGCTGACCGGTGACGGCAGCGACACCGGCTGGAACCTGGCGATCCGCTGGGCCGGTGACAAGGGCTGGCGCTGGGGCGGGTCGTACCGCTCGGGGATGAAGCCGGAGATCCAGGGCGACGTGGTGTTCCAGAAGATCCCGGGCGCCGTGGCGGCGCTCTTCCCCAACGGCGGCGCGACGGCGGTCATCCCGCTCCCCGCCTCCTTCGCGACCGGCGTCGGCTACATCTCGAAAGGGAAGTGGGAGGGGGAGTTCGACGTCGTCTGGACCGACTGGTCCGTCTTCGACCACCTTCGCATCGACATCAAGAACAACACCGTCGCCGTGACCGACATCGACCAGCTCGAGGAGTGGAAGGACAGCTATTCGTTCCGCGTCGGCTACTCCTATCACCTCAGCGACCGGCACGAATATCGTCTCGGGGCCTACTTCGACCGCAACCCGGTCCCGGCCGCGCACGTGCGCCCGCGGCTGCCCGACGCCAACCGGACGTCGGCGCAGGTCGGGTACGGCTACCACGGCAAGGGCGGCTTCACCTTCGATGTGGCCTACCAGGCCCTCTTCTTCGCGGATCGGACGGCCACCGGCAGCCCCGTCGGTCCGGGAGGATCGGGCACGGGGCCCGACCCGGTGCAGCCGGGCCGCTACCAGAACTTCACCAGCCTCCTGGGCGCCAGCGTCGGCTGGAAGTTCTGAGTGGAGATCCGCACTCTCTGCGACATCCTGACCGGCCTGGACCGGCAGCACCGCAAGCCGGCTCTCCTGCGCTACAAGGCGGGCGGCGCCTGGCTCGACATCTCGACCGAGGAGTTCGTCGGACGGGTCCGGTCGTGCGCCGCCGGTCTCGCCGCTCTCGGCGTGGGGCGCGGAGACCGGATGGCGATCCTGTCGGAGAACCGCCCCGAGTGGACGATCTTCGACCACGCCGTCGTGAACCTCGGCGCGGTCAACGTGCCGATCTATCCCACCCTCCTCACCGACCAGGTCCGCTTCATCCTCGAGAACAGCCAGTCGAAGGTGCTGGTCGTCTCGAACGGCGCCCAGATCGACAAGGTGGTCCCGGCGCTGGGCTC
>DASTNM010000315.1:0-2032 GCA_035762745.1 Candidatus Polarisedimenticolia bacterium | reverse complement strand
GCAGATTCTGGGCGATGCCGGCTACCGCTTCATGGGCGATCCGTCGGGAGTCAATTTCAACAACCGGCGGCGCCTCTCGGCCGGGCTCGGGTTCGTCGCCAACCGCCTCACCTGGAGGCTCCTGGCCGAGAATCTCACGCCGCTGCTCGACACCGTCCCGTGGTTCGACGCGGCCGGCCTGCCGATCGGGTTCCGGGAGGTCCAGGACCACCGCCTCGCCCGCCTCGATCTGACGCTGCGCTCCCTTCCGGGCGGCACGACACGGATCGGCCTGACCAAGGGGTTCAACGACAGCACGGAGGAGTATGGCTTCGTGCTGGAGTTCTCCACCGGCGGGCGCTGAGGCGGCCGCGCCGCCCGTCTCAGTAGGCGACGAGGTCCTGCATCGCCCTCTTAAGATCGGAGACCTGGGGGAGGATGGCCGACTCCAGCCCCGGCTCGTAGGCGACGAAGGTGTCGAGGGCGGCGATGCGGCGCACGGGAGCGTCGAGGAACTCGAACAGCCGGTCGGCGATGAGGGCGGCGATCTCGGCCCCGTAGCCGAAGGACAGGGCGTCCTCGTACGCCACCAGCACCCTCCCCGTCTTTCCCACCGAGGCGGCCACGGTCTCCCAGTCGAACGGACTGAGACAACGCAGGTCGATCACGTCCGCCTGCGCCCCCTCCTGCGCCAGGAGGTTCGCGGCGCGCAGGGCGCGCTCGACGAGGGCGCCGTAGGTGACCACGGTCAGGTCGCCACCCGTCCGCGCCAGGCGCGCGCGGCCGAACGGGATCGAGTGATCGGGGCCGGGGTAAGGGCTCTTGTTGTAGGTCTGGCGGTAGAGGTGCTTGTGCTCCATGAACAGCACCGGGTCGTCGCACCGGATGGCGGTGTGCAGGAGGCCGTTGGCGTCGAGGGCGTTCGAGGGCATCACGACTCTCAGCCCGGGAAGGTGCGCGAAGAGCGACTCGCCGCACTGACTGTGGTAGATCCCCCCGCCCTGCAGGTATCCCCCGACCGGGACACGGATCACCACCGGGCAGGAGAAGGCGCCGTTCGAGCGCCAGCGCAGCAGCGCCAGCTCGTTGCGGATCTGCATGAAGGCCGGCCAGATGTAATCGAGGAACTGGATCTCGACCACCGGCTTGAGGCCGCGTGTCGCCATGCCGATGGCGCGGCCGACGATCGAGGCCTCGGCGAGAGGGGCGTTGAAGACGCGCTCCGATCCGAAGCGGCGTTGCAGGTTGTGCGTGACCTTGAAGACGCCTCCCTTTCCCTTGACCTCGCCGAGGTGATCCGCGCGCGTGCAGTCGGCGACATCCTCCCCGAACACCACGAGTCGCGCCTCGCGCTCCATTTCGTCGCGCAGGCAGGCGTTGAGCAGATCGACCATCGTCTTCGGCTCCCCCTCCGGGCGCGGGGCCACGTCGAAGCGGGAGGAGGCCGGATCGACCTCCGCCGAGTAGACGTGGCGCGTCACGTCGCGCGGCTCCGGCTTCGCCGCCTCCAGGGCCTTCCGGGCCGCCTCCTCCACCTCGTGGTCGACCTCCTGCCGCAGCGCGGCGAGAAACTCCTCGCTCGCCAGGCGCAGCGTGGTCAACAGGGCGGCGAAGTTCGGGATCGGGTCGCGCAGCGCCTGCGCCTGCCGCTCGCTCTCGGCGCGGTACAGCCGCTCGTCGTCCGACAGGGAGTGGGAGTACGGTCGGGTGGTGTGGGCGTGGACCAGGGCCGGCCCGCCGTCGCGCGCCCGGACCCGCTCCACCGCCTTGCTCAGCACACGGTAGGCGGCGATCGGATCGCACCCGTCGACCTCTTCGACCATGAGCCCCGGAAAGGCGGAGACGAGGCGCGAGATGCTGCCGCCGGCGGTCTGGGCCTCGACCGGGACCGAGATGGCGTACTCGTTGTCCGTGATGAGAAACAAGACGGGGGCCTTCCTGAGACAGGCGGCGCCGATCGCCTCGTAGAACTCCCCTTCGCTCGTCGCCCCGTCGCCGCCGGAGACGTAGGTCAGCGCGTCTGAGGAGGGATCGAGCATCCGCCCGGCGTCGG
>DASTNM010000314.1:0-2375 GCA_035762745.1 Candidatus Polarisedimenticolia bacterium | reverse complement strand
CCGCGGCCCCCCGGGAGATCGGCCCCGCGGCGGCCGAGACGCTCATCCGGATGGCCGGGCTGCGGCCGGAGGCGCGCCCCGAGAGCGTTTCGGTCGAGGGTTACCTGGCGCTTCTCGAGGCGAGCCGGAAGATTTGACGCGGCGCCGCGGGAGATCGGGAGGCCCGGGGACTATAATGCGGCCCGTGACAACCCGTCCCAAGAGCGAGCCCGCCCGTCCCCCGCACCCGCCGCTGCAGATCGTGCCGCTCGGGGGTCTCGGCGAGTTCGGCATCAACTGCACCGCATTCCGCCACGGCCACGACATCATCGTCGTCGACACCGGATTGATGTTCCCCGAGGAGCAGCTCCTGGGGGTCGACATCGTCATCCCCGACATGTCCTACCTGGTCGAGCGCAAGGACGAGGTCCGGGCCATCGTCCTGACGCACGGGCACGAAGACCATGTCGGGGCGTTGCCGTATCTCTTCGACAAGGTGCGGGTGCCGATCTACGGCTCGGACTTCACCCTCGGGCTGGCGGCGCGCAAGCTGCGGGAGCACGGTCTGCCGCACGATCGGCAGCTGAAGAGGGTGCAGGCCGGGGACGAGGTGACGCTCGGGCCGTTCACTCTCGAGTTCCTCCAGGTGACGCACAGCATCCCGGGGACGCTGGCGCTGGCGATGAAGACGCCGGTCGGGACGATCATCCACACCGCCGACTTCAAGATGGACCAGACGCCGGTGGACGACCGCACCTTCGATTTCCAGACATTCTCCTACTACGGCGACCAGGGGGTGCTGGCGCTGATGTCGGACAGCACGAACGCCGAGGTCGACGGCTTCACGACCTCCGAGCGGCAGGTCGGCGAGGCGCTCGACGGTCTGTTCCGCAGGAGCCCGGGGCGGATCGTGGTGAGCACCTTCTCGAGCAACGTGCACCGCATCCAGCAGGTGATCGACCTGGCCGCGGCCCATCGACGGAAGGTGGCGCTGGTGGGGTCGAGCATGGTGTCGACCGCCGAGGTGGCGCAGGAGCTGGGACATCTCAGGGTGCCGGCGGGGACGCTGATCGACGCGCGCGAGGTCAAGAAGCTGGCGCCGCACAAGGTGGTCGTGGTGGCCGCCGGCAGCCAGGGTGAGCCGATGTCGGCCCTGTCGCGCATCGCCCTCGACGACCATCGCGAGGTCTCGCTCTCCCCGGGCGACCTGGTCCTGATCTCGGCCCGCGCCATCCCCGGGAACGAGAAATCGATCAACCGGGTGATCAACCACATCTACCGGCGCGGGGCGGAGGTCCTCTTCGGTGGGGCGCCGCCCTACCATGTCTCCGGGCACGCCAACCGCGAGGAGCTGAAGATCATGCTCACCCTGACGCGACCGCGCTACTTCATCCCGATCCACGGGGAGATCCGGCAGCTCCACAGCCACGCGCGGCTGGCGGAGAGGACGGGGATGGCGCGCGAGCGGATCCTTCTCGCCGAGAGCGGCGACGTCCTCGAGCTGACCGAGACGAGCGCCCGGGTGGCGGGCAAGGTGGGAGCCGGGCGTGTCTTCATCGACGGGACGCTGGAAGAGGTGGACGAGATCGTGGTGCGCGACCGCCGGCATATCTCGGAGGGAGGTATCGTGCTGGCGGTCGTGGCCATCGATCGACAGACGGGGGCCCTGGCGGGGGATCCCGAGATCGTCAGCCGGGGCTTCGTCTTCGAGGAGGAGCGCGGCGACCTGCTGCGCGAGGCGTCGCGCGTCGTGCGACGCGCGGTCGATGCCGCCACGCCCGAGGAACGGGCCGACCGCGGGGTCATCAAGACGATCATCCAGCGCGACCTGAAGCGCCATTTCCGCAAGAACGTCGACCGCCGGCCGATGATCATCCCGGCCATCATCGAGACCTGACAACGTGGTGCCGGGTCGGCACCACGTTGCATCGGGAGCCGGGGCGGCGGTGATAGAATCAGCCACTATGCGCTCCGCGCGACGCACCGTCTCACCGCGCCGGGAAGGCCCGGCGGCCCGGGGCTTCTGGGCCGAGGCCCTGGCGATCGTCGTCATGGCGGTCGCCATTCTCCTGGTCCTGAGCCTCGCCTCCTACAGCGCCCGCGATCCGGTCCCCTGGCCGCTCGGTCAATGGTCGGGTGAGCAGGAGATCCACAACATCGCCGGCCCGGTCGGCGCCCTGCTGGCCGAGCTGCTGCGCCAGCTCCTGGGCCACGCCGCCTGGACCACTCCCCTGCTGCTTCTTCTGGTCGGCTGGGAGATCTTCTGGCGGCGCGGCGGGCGCGCCCTGACGCGTCTGGCCGGTTACGGGCTCCTGGTGCTGTCGGCGGCCGGTACCCTGCATCTCGTGCTGGATGTCGCCTCTCCCGGATCGACGCGCGCCGGGGGCTGGCTCGGG
>DASTNM010000313.1:0-6131 GCA_035762745.1 Candidatus Polarisedimenticolia bacterium | reverse complement strand
CAGGCGCCCCTCCGGGAGGCCCCGGATCCCCAGCTTGAGCTCGAGATCGGCGATCACCGTGCACAGGTTCGCGTTGCCGCAGCGCTCGCCGTAGCCGTTGATGGTCCCCTGCACGTGACGCGCCCCGGCCGCCACCGCGGCCAGACTGTTGGCCACCGCCAGCTCGCCGTCGTTGTGCGCGTGGATCCCCAGGGGCATGGCGCCGAGCCGCGCGCGCACGACGCGCACGGCGTCACGCACCACATCCGGCAGCGCGCCGCCGTTGGTGTCGCACAGGACGATGCACGTGGCCCCCGCCTCGGCGGCCGCCTGCAGCGTCAGGAGCGCGTAGGCGGCGTTGTCGCGGTAGCCGTCGAAGAAATGCTCGGCGTCGTAGATGACCGAGCGGCCGGCCTCCCTCAGGTGGCGCACGGAGTCCGCGATCATCGCCAGGTTCTCGTCGAGCGTCGTGCGCAGCGCCTCCTTGACGTGGAACTCCCACGACTTGCCGAAGATCGTCACCCAGGCCGTGCCGGCCGCCAGAAGCTTCTTGAGCCCGGCATCGTCCGCCGCCTTGATCTTCGCCCGGCGGGTCGAGCCGAAGGCGACCAGCCTGGCGTGCCGCAGCGGCTCCTGCGTGGCCCGCTCGAAGAACTCGGCGTCCTTCGGGTTGGCCCCCGGCCATCCCCCCTCGACGTAGTGCACGCCGAGCCTGTCGAGGGCGCGCAGCACCTTCAGCTTGTCCTCGACCGAATAGGAGATCCCCTCCGACTGCGCGCCGTCGCGCAGGGTGGTGTCGTAGATCTCCACCCGGTCGGCGCGGTCGTCGCCGTGCCCCTCGTGCAGGTACTCGTGGACGGGGGGAGGGATCGGCTTGAGACGCTCGGCCATCAGTTCCTCGCCTTGTCCACCAGCTTGTTGCGGCCGAGCCAGGGCATCATGGCGCGCAGCCGCTCGCCGACTCGTTCGATCAGGTGCTCCTTGCCCGCCGCCTCGAGCCGCTTGAAGTTCGGCTTGCCGGCGCGGTGCTCCGCCATCCACTCGTCGGCGAACTTCCCGGACTGGATGTCGGCCAGGAGCGCCCGCATGGTCTTGCGCGTCTCCTCGCTGATGATGCGCGGGCCGCGAGTGAGGTCGCCGTACTCGGCGGTGTTGCTGACCGAGTAGCGCATGTTGCTGATGCCGCCTTCGTAGATCAGGTCGACGATCAGCTTCATCTCGTGCAGGCACTCGAAGTAGGCCATCTCCGGAGGGTAGCCGGCCTCGACGAGCGTCTCGAACCCGGCCGTGATCAGGGCCGACAGCCCGCCGCACAGCACCGCCTGCTCTCCGAAGAGGTCGGTCTCGGTCTCGTCCTTGAGGGTGGTGGCGATCACGCCGGCGCGGGCGCCCCCGAGGGCGCAGGCGTAGGCCAGGCCGACCTCGCGCGTGTCGCGCGACGGGTCCTGGTGCACGGCCAGGAGCATCGGCACGCCGGCGCCCTTGGTGAACTCGTGGCGCACCAGGTGTCCCGGCGCCTTGGGCGCCACCATGAAGACGTTGACATCGGCCGGCGGGACGATCTTCTTGAAGTGGATCGAGAAGCCGTGCGCCACGGCGAAGTACTTGCCGGCGCGCAGCCCCGCGGCCACCTCCTTCTCGTAGGTCTCCGGCGCCAGCTCGTCCGGGACCAGCATCATGACGATGTCGCCCCGGCGCGCCGCCTCGGCGGTGTCGAGCACCTTGACGCCCGCCGCCTCGGCCTTGGCGCGCGAGGCGCTGCCGGGGCGCAGCCCCACGATCACCTCGTATCCCGAGTCCTTCAGGTTGAGCGCGTGGGCATGCCCCTGGCTGCCGTAGCCGAGGATGGCGATCGTCTTCCCCTTCAGCTTCGCGGGGTCGGCGTCCTTGTCGTAGTAGATGGCCAGCTTCGAATCCGTCAAGTTGCGTCCTCCTGTCTCCGTCCGACGGGCCGCCCGGCGCGGCCCTCCCCTACACGCTGCTCTCGGCCTCCGGCACCTCGAAGTCCGCGAGGCGCGGCAGACTCGCTTCCGTCGCCGCGCCGATGCGCGGGATCGCGACCGGTCCGGTCCGCACGATGTCGCGGATGCCGAGGCCCTTGAGCAGCCCCAGGAGCGCTTCGACCTTCTCCTGGTTGCCCGTGATCTCGATCGTGATGGCGTCCGGGGCGATGTCGATCACCTTGGCCCGGAACACCTGCACGAGGTTCAGCACCTCCTGGCGGCCGCCCGCGGACGGCGTGCTCACGGTGAAGAGCGCCATCTCGCGCTCGACGTGGGCCACCTCGTTGAGGTCGGTGACCTTGAGGACGCGCACCAGCTTGCCGATCTGCTTGAGGATCTGCTCCATGATGGCGTCGGTGCCGTTCGTCGTCAGGATGATCTTCGAGAAGGCGGGGTCGGGGGTCGGCGCGACGCACAGCGAGTCGATGTTGTAACCGCGACCCGAGAAGAGCCCGACGACCCGGCAGAGCTCCCCGAAACGGTTCTCCACCAGAATCGACAGGATGTGCCGCGTGCCGCCGTTGCCGTTCATGCGAGATCCCTCGGCTCCGGCTCTTCCTCGCCCTCGTCGGGCGGCTCGAGAACCATCTCCTGCAGCGACGCCCCGGCCGGGACCATCGGGTAGACGCTCTCCTCCTGCGAGACGATCATGTCGAGGATGACCAGGCCCGGGGTCTTGAGCCCCTGCTCCAGGACCTGACGCAGTTCCTCGGGCTTGGTGGCCCGCAGCCCTTTCGCCTGGTAGGCCTCGGCCAGCTTCACGAAGTCCGGCAGCCACTCCAGACCGACCTCGCTGTAGGTGCGCGAGTAGAACAGCTCCTGCCACTGCCGCACCATGCCGAGGTAGTTGTTGTTGATGATGACGACCTTGACGTTGACCTTTTCCTGGATGGCGGTCGCCATCTCCTGGATGCACATCTGGAAGGAGCCGTCGCCGGTGACGCAGACGACCGTCTGGCCCGGGTGCGCCTTGGCGGCCCCGATCGCCGCCGGAAAGCCGTATCCCATCGTCCCCAGGCCGCCGGAGTTCAGCCACTGGCGCGGCCGCTGGAAGCCGTAGTACTGCGCCACCCACATCTGGTGCTGGCCGACGTCGGCGGTGACGATCGCCTCCCCCTTGGTCAGGCGGTGCAGCTCCTGGATCACCGCCTGCGGCATGATGACCCCCTTGCGCCGCTTGTAGGCATAGGGGTGCTTCCGGCGCCACTCGTCGAGCGTCCTCCACCAGGACTCGCGCGGCGGCGGCCCTTCGATCCGGACCTCCCGCTTCAGGCACTGCAGCATCTGCCGCAGCACCAGGCGCGCGTCGCCGACAATCCCGACCTCGACGACGCGGTTCTTGTTGATCGAGGTGGCGTCGACGTCGACGTGGATCACCCGGGCGTGGGGCGCGAAGTCCTTGAGCCTCCCGGTCACCCGGTCGTCGAAGCGCGCCCCGACGGCGACCAGCAGGTCGGCGTTCGACACTCCCATGTTGGCGGCGTAGGTGCCGTGCATTCCGAGCATGCCGAGAGACAGCGGGTGCGCCGACGGGAAGGCGCCCAGCCCCATCAGGGTCGGCGTGGCCGGCAGGTTCAGCGCCTCCGCCAGCGCGATCAGCTCGGCGCCGGCGTCGGCGTTCACCACGCCGCCGCCGACGTACAGGATCGGGCGTTCGGCGCTGACCATCATCTCGACCGCCCGGCGCACCAGCCGCGGCTCACCCTCCCCCACCGGGCGGTACGACGGCAGGTCGACCACCTCGGGATAGACGAACCGGGTCTTCGCCGCGGTGACGTCCTTCGGCAGATCGATCACGACCGGTCCCGGGCGTCCCGTGCGGGCGATGTGGAACGCCTCCTTCACCACCCGCGCCAGGTCGCGCACATCCTTCACCAGGTAGTTGTACTTCGTGCACGGCCGGGTGATGCCGACCACGTCGGCCTCCTGGAAGGCGTCGTTGCCGATGAGGTGCGTCGGCACCTGCCCGGTGATGCAGACGATCGGTGTCGAGTCCATCAGGGCGTTGGCCAGGCCGGTGACGCAGTTGGTTGCGCCGGGGCCCGAGGTGACCATCACGACCCCCACCTTGCCGCTCGAGCGCGCGTACCCTTCCGCCGCGTGCACCGCTCCCTGCTCGTGGCGCACCAGGACGTGATTGATCCTGTCGCGCACGTGCGCCAGCTCGTCGTAGACGTGCAGGATGGCGCCACCCGGGTAGCCGAAGATCGTATCGACTCCCTCCTGCAGGAGCGCCTCGAGCAGGATGCGCGCCCCGCGCATCTCCACCACCGGGGTCGTCGCCGTTGCGGAGGCCGCGGCGGGAGCGGGGACCATGCCGGGCAACTGGGACGGGGCGGGCGTCCGCGCCGGCGCCGCGGAGGCCGCGGCGGGCACGACCGCCCGCAGGCCGCTCATCTCGACCTTTCTCGTCTCTTTCATCGTCTCCTCACGCCGCCGCCACGCGGCGCAGCGCTTGGCGCACCCTCTCGCCCATGTCGCGCGTCGAAAGCGCCGGCTCGCCGGGGCGGGCCAGGTCGGCGGTGCGGGCCCCCTCCTCCAGCACTCGCGCCACCGCCCCCTCGATATGCGCCGCCTCGTCCGGCAGGTCGAGGGAGTGGCGCAGCAGCATCGCCGCCGACAGGATCGCCGCCAGCGGGTTGGCGATGCCCCGGCCGGCGATGTCGGGGGCCGAGCCGTGCACCGGCTCGTAGAGCCCGGTCCCCTCCCCCAGGCTGGCGGATGGCAGCATGCCGATGCCGCCCGCGAGCATCGCCGCCTCGTCGCTCAGGATGTCACCGAACATGTTCTCCGTCAGGATCACGTCGAAGGAGGCCGGCCGCGCGACGATCTGCATGGCGGCGTTGTCGACGTACAGGTGGTCGAGCGCGACGTCAGGGTAATCGCGTCCCGTGTCGTTCACGATCTCCCTCCAGAGCTGCGAGGTCTCGAGGATGTTCGCCTTGTCCACCGAGGTCACCTTGCCGCGCCGGCCGCGTGCCGCCTCGAAGGCGACGCGCGCGATGCGCCGGATCTCGCCGACCGAATAGGTCATCGTGTTCGCCGCCACGCGGCGCTCGCCCCGTCCCTTGATGCCGCGCGGCGTCCCGAAATAGATGCCGCCGGTCAGCTCGCGCACGATCAGCAGGTCGGTGCCGCGCACCACCTCCGGTCGCAGCGGCGAGGCAGTCACGAGCGCCGGGTGCAGCTTCACCGGCCGCAGGTTGGCGTAGACACCGAGCCCCTGGCGCAGCCCCAGGAGCGCCCGCTCCGGCCGCCGCTCGCGCGGCAGGGCATCGTGCCGCGGGCTGCCGACGGCGCCCAGGAGCACCGCGTCGGCGCCCTTCGCGGCCCTCAGCGTCTCCTCCGGCAGCGGGACCCCGACGGCATCGATGGCCGCGCCCCCCGCCAGGTGTTCGTGCAGATCGAGAACCACTCCGGCGCGCCCCGCCGCCTCGCGCAGCACCTCCGCCGCCGCGGCGATCACCTCGCGCCCGATGCCGTCCCCCGGCAGCAGGACGACCCGGCGCCGCGTCTTCCCCGGCGCCGTCCCGGTCGCGCCCCGGGAGACCGCCGTCACCCGCGGCCCGCCGCGCCGTGGAGCCTTGCGGCTCGTTCGCATCGCTCTAGGCACTCGAGGCCCCCGTGGTCTGGCGCAGGACGTAGGGCAGGAGGCCGCCCGCCTCCAGGATCTCAAGGGCGAAGGGGGTGAGCGGCACGAAGGTGTGTGACTCCCCGCGCGTCAGGTTGCGCACGACGCCGTCTTTCAGATCAATCTCCAGCAGGTCGCCGCTCTCGGTCCTCTCGACCGCCGCGGCGCACTCGATGGCCAGGAAGCCGTTGTTGAGGGCGTTGCGGAAGAAGGTCCCGGCGAACGACTTCGCCACGACCGCCGCCACCTTCGCCCCCCGGAGGGCCCAGACCGCATGCTCGCGCGCCGACCCGCACCCGAACTCCTCGCCGGCGACGACGATGTCCCCCTTCCGCACCCGCGTCGCGAAGCCGGGGTCGAGCGGCTCCAGCGCGCGCTCCGCCAGGCGGGCCTCGTCGTCGGTCGTGGCGTGGACGGCGGGGATGATCTCGTCGGTCGTGATACGGGCCTTCGGGTAGACGTGAGCCTTGCCTCGCATGACGCGCGCTCCTCCCTTCTCGTCCTCTCCCGCGGTCGTT
>DASTNM010000312.1:0-2263 GCA_035762745.1 Candidatus Polarisedimenticolia bacterium | reverse complement strand
TGGACGTGGACCTCGAGAAGTTCTTCGACCGCGTGAACCACGACGTGCTCATGGGGAGGCTGGCCCAGCGCGTCGCGGACCGGCGGCTGTTGGGACTCATCCGGCGCTACCTCGAAGCCGGCATCATGGTGCACGGGGTGGTGGTGGAACGGCACGAGGGGACGCCACAAGGCGGCCCGCTCTCGCCGCTCTTGGCGAACGTGCTCCTCGACGAAGTCGACAAGGAGCTGGAGAAGCGCGGGCTCAGCTTCGTCCGCTACGCTGACGACCGTGCGCCACGACGGCGCGGAAGGGAGGCCGGCAGGATGGCCGCCTGAAAGCAGCCTTGCTGCACGAGAGATGAGGGTCGGCCCCTCGGGATCGGGCTGCAGGGTCAGGTCCCAAACCACCGGAAGCTGCTCGGGCCCAATGGCTCGGGTGGTGAGCGTTCCAGGAAAAGGCGGGACGAGATCCCGTCAGGTGTGAGTCGGGAAGGCGAACGTGAGTGAACCGCTGACGACGTGTCGAAAGCGTAGGGACGTCATCGAAACCGGGCTCCAGTCGTTGGCCCGGGACGAAGCTCGGAGGGCACCTGTTTACTGTCCGAGCGGTGACCGGCATGAAGGCGGCGCGAGCCCGGCTCAGGCTCTCGTGCGGAACGTGGGAACCTCTCGCCTCGATGCGAAGGGAGAACCCCAAGCGGCAGAACCGTGAGGGGCAGAGTACCGATGCGAGGCGAAGGGACGGACGGGCTCGTCGTAGCGATGATGCCTGGTAATGCAGGCGGAGCGAGGGAGCCCGACTCTCTGGCCTCGGGGACAGGTCAACCAGCGATGGGAGGAGCCGGTGCCTGAGGCGAAGCCGTACAGCATTCCGAAGCAACTCGTCTGGGAAGCGTACCAGCGGGTGAAGGCGAACCGCGGTGCAGCGGGTGTGGATGGCGAGTCGCTGACGACGTTCGAGAAGGACTTGAAGGGGAACCTCTTCAAGATCTGGAACCGGATGTCGTCGGGATCGTACTTCCCGCCACCCGTGCGGCTCGTCGAGATACCGAAGGACAACGGCGGCAAGCGCCCCCTCGGAATTCCCACTGTAGGTGACCGCGTGGCACAGACGGTCGTGAAGATGGTGTTGGAGCCTCTCGTGGAGCCAGTGTTCCACGCGGACTCCTACGGCTATCGCCCCGGCCGCTCTGCGCTCGACGCGGTGGGGATGGCGAGGAAGCGATGCTGGAAAGCGGACTGGGTCATCGATCTGGACATCAAGGGTTTCTTTGACAGTCTCGATCACGATCTGGTCGAACGCGCCGTGGCGCACCACACCGATGTTCCGTGGGTCCGGCTGTACATTGGACGGTGGCTTCGTGCTGCCGTGCAAAAGGCGGACGGGACCTTGGAACCGCGGACGAAGGGCACGCCGCAAGGTGGAGTCATCAGTCCGCTCCTGGCCAACTTGTTCCTGCACTACGCGTTCGATCTCTGGATGCAACGGATGTTTCCGGGCGTCTGGTTTGAGCGCTATGCGGACGATGCCCTCGTCCACTGTAGGAGCAAGCGACAGGCTGAGGCGGTGCTGGAGGCCATCCGGGGTCGGTTTGCGCAGGTCGGTCTGGAGCTTCATCCCACGAAGACCCGGATCGTCTACTGCAAGGACGACGATCGGCCTGGGGATCACGGACACATCAAGTTCGAGTTCCTCGGGTACACCTTCCAACCTCGACGGGCGAAGAATCGCTGGGGAAAGTTCTTCGTGAGCTTCCTCCCTGCGATCAGCACCAAGGCAGCCAAGGTGATCCGCAAGACCATCCGCGAGTGGCGGATGGCGTCCAACAGGAACAACCAGCGCCTGGAGGATCTTGCGCGACTCACCAACCCGGTGGTGCGGGGCTGGATGAACTACTACGGCCGGTTCTACCGGTCGAAGTGCGTCCAGGTTCTTCGCCGTCTCAACGAGGCCCTCGCTGCATGGGCGCGACGGAAGTACAAGGATCGGTTCAGGCGTCGAGAGCGAGCGTCGATGTACTGGCTGGAGCGCATCGCGCGGCGGGACTCAAAGCTGTTCGTCCTGTGGGAACTCGGCGTCAGGCCCGAGGCTGGGGCTGGAGGGTAAGAGCCGGATGAGGCGAGAGTTTCACGTCCGGTTCTGTGAGGGCGCGGGGGTGCGATTCCCCCGCGCTACTCGACTGAACGTCTACGTCAGGTCCAGGCGAGCAGGCGAGGACGCCATGCAGACGCTGCGGCGGCTGTACGCGCGGCTCCGACTACGAGTCAACGAGGCGAAGAGC
>DASTNM010000311.1:0-9791 GCA_035762745.1 Candidatus Polarisedimenticolia bacterium | reverse complement strand
AGATATGGCCATCAGCGCTTCCATCGCCACCATATCTCGTCTCGTTCCCCCTTGCAAGGATTTCAGGGTCCTCCGCGCTCCGGCATCACATATGCGTTCAATAGTTTCTGTACTATGAATCACAATAAACACATAGACATGGCCCAAATTTAGTCTCCTGATACCCCCCAGTCAAGGAGAGTTTCAATTTTGTCAGGGCCCCACCGGCCCGGTCTGCCGCAGGCACGGAACAGCCTTGTCTGACGTCTACCCATCGACTAGAGTACGAGCGATGCTACGCGTCGCGGATCTCACGGTTGCAGAGAAGGTCGGGCAGCTGTTCTGGATCGGCTTCGAGGGGACGACCCTGGGGCCGGGGCTCAAAAGCCTGCTCGAGGCGGTCCGTCCGGGGGGGGTGATCCTCTTCGCCCGGAACATCGACAGCGCCGACCAGGTTCGCGCCCTCACCGACGCGCTCTTCCGCGCCCTCCCGGTCCCTCCGTTCATCGCCCTGGACCAGGAAGGAGGGCGCGTGAGCCGTCTGAGGCCGGTCCTCGGGCCAACCGCTCCCGCTTACTTCCTGGCCGGCCGACCCGACCCGACCGCCGCCGTCAGGCGACATTCCGAAGCAACCTCCCTCGCTCTCAAGAGCCTCGGGTTCAACGTCAACCTGGCCCCCGTCCTCGATCTCTCCGGCCCCGATCCCGCCAACGGCATCGGTGACCGGGCGTTCGGGGAGGACCCGGTGCGTGTGTGCGCCCTGGCGGAGACCTTCTTGCGGGCTCACCTCCGGGCAGGGGTGATCCCGGTGGGCAAGCATTTCCCCGGGCTCGGGGGGGCGCAGGCCGACACGCATCTCACCCTGCCGGTCATCCGTCGCTCGCGCGCCCGGCTCCTGAGCCGGGATCTCCTGCCGTACCGGCGGCTGCGGTCGATCCTGCCTATCGTGATGGTGGGGCACGCCTATTATCCCGCCCTGCAGGGGCCGACAGAGGGGCCGGCCACCCTCTCACGACCGATTGTGGAGGGGGTGCTGCGCAAGCGAATTGGCTTCCGTGGGCTGGTGCTGACCGACGACCTCGAGATGGGGGCCATCGACCAGCGGCTTGACGGCGCGCAGCAGGCCCGCTCCGCGTTCCTGGCCGGGAGCGACGGGCTGATGTTCTGCCGCTCGGAGGAGAGGATCCGCGAGGCGCACGCCGGGATGCTCCAGGCGTTGGGCGAGGGGGAGATCCCGGCGGCCCGGATCGGCCGGTCGCTGCGGCGGGTTCTGGCCCTCAAGGATCGCTATCTCGTGCGGCGCCGGCGGATGCGTTACTCGCTCGGGAGCGTGGCGCGCTCCCGACTGCTGCTCGAGGCGCTGGGCTCCCCGAGCGGGGTCGGCCCCGACCCGACGGCGCGCCCCTGACCCGCAGGCCCGGGCGTTACTCGAGTTCGCGACCGGTGAGTCTGCGGAAGATCTCCAGGTAGCGCTGCCTGGTTCCCTCGACGATCTTCCCGGGAAGGGCCGGCGCGGGGGGATTCTTGTCCCAGCCAATCGACTCCAGGTAATCACGCACGTACTGCTTGTCGAACGAGGGCTGGGCCCCTCCCGGCCGATACTCGTCGGCCGGCCAGAAGCGCGAGGAGTCCGGGGTGAGGACCTCGTCCGCCAGGACGAGCCCGTCGCGATCGCGCCCGAACTCGAGCTTGGTGTCGGCGATGAGAATGCCGCGGGACTCGGCGTGCTCGCAGGCCCGCCCGTAGAGAGTCAGGCTGAGCTGGCGGACCGCCTCCGCCGTCTCGCGTCCGACGAGATCGACCACCCGGCTGAAGGGGATGTTCTCGTCGTGTCCGGCCGTCGCCTTGGTCGACGGCGTGAAGATCGGCTCGGGAAGACGCGAGGACTCCTTCAGCCCGGCGGGGAGCTTGATGCCGCATACTGAGCCGCTGGTCCGGTATTCCTTGTACCCGGAACCGGCGAGATAGCCGCGCACCACGCACTCGATCGGCAGCATCTCCAGGCGCGTCACGACGACGGCACGCCCGCGCAGGATATCGGCATGGCGCCGCAGCGGCTCGGGGAAGCGCTCCACCCGGTGCTCTCTCAGGTGGTTGCGCACCAGACCGGCGAGCCGCTCGAACCAGAAGAGTGAGATCTGGTTGAGGACCCTCCCCTTGTCGGGAATGCCGTTCGGCAGGACATGATCGAAGGCGGAGATCCGATCGGAGGAGACGATCAGAAGCGCCTCGCCCAGGTCGTAGTTGTCCCGAACCTTGCCGCGACCGAGGAGCTTGATCCCCGTAAGGTTCGATTCCAGAAGCGGTGCCATCGAGTCGGCCATCTTCGCACTCCGTGACGCGGAAAAGGGCCGAATCGTAGGACGCGCCCTCCCCCGATGTCAACTCGCCTCAGGGAGGGGACCCGCCTCAGCGCAGCGGCCGGACCTCGCGCACCCCTTCAATTTTCCAGAGTTCGCTCAGGAACTTCTTGTGCTGTGGGTGGACGTCGCAGTATTGCAGGGTCAGCACCAGGTGGTCGCCGGCGTGCTTGAGGTTGAACGACTCCAGAGGGCGGCCGAGGGAGCGCAGCGCCTTGTCGATCTCGCTCCTGGTCCGCCCGCGGTCGTCGTCGAAGGCGACCTGGCAATCATAGAAAGTGCACTTCCCCAGGAAGCGGCGCTCGATCAGTCCGAGACCGACCAGGACCAGCAGAATCAGGCCGGTGGCGATCACGCCGATGATCCGGAAGCCCGCGCCGATGCTCATGCCGATCGCCGAGACGACCCAGATCATCGCCGCGGACGTCAGGCCGGTGATATGGCCGCGCGATTGGATGATCGTCCCGGCGCCGAGGAAACCGATGCCGGTGACGACCTGCGCCGCGATCCGTCCCGGGTCGGCGGGGCGGCCGGCGGCGACTCCGGCCGCCACCTGCTCGGAGAGCCACATGAAAAGCATCGAGCCGAGGCAGATCAGGATGTTGGTCCGGAAGCCGGCCGGCTTCTTCTTCATCTCGCGTTCGACACCGATGAGGCCGCCGCACGCGATGGCCAGGAGCGCCTTGGGGAGGAAGTCCTCGATGAGGGGGCGTGTGGATTGCCAGGTTTCGAGCATCGCCGCTCCAGGAGCCGCGGTGCCCGGTTGGCCCGCGGACGGGATGTATAATTACATCCTTTTGCGCGGCGGCGCAACGCAGCCGCCCGCCCGATGGAAGGTCTGAAGCATGGAAAGAACCGGGAACAGACCGCTCTCAGCGGCTCCTCTCCTGCCGATCGGGGGAACCGCAGCGGTTCTGCTGCTTGCGGGAGCGATCACCGGCGCGGCGCTGGCCACCTTCGCGGGCCGTCCGGCCCGGCGCGACGACCCCGGTCTCCCGCCCCGACTTGCGGCTCCGGGGACCGGCTCTCCGGGAGGGTCGCCGGCCGTCGCCGGCCTGGCCCCCGACGGCTACGCCGCCATCGCCCGGGCCGTCATGCCGGCGGTGGTCAACATCTCCTCCCTGCAGGTGGTCCAGACCTACGAGCGCTATTCCCCCTTCTTCGCCGACCCCTTCTTCAACGAGTTCTTCGGCGGTGAATCGCAGGAGTTCGTGGTCCCTCGCGAGCGGCGCGCCCTCAGCCTCGGTTCAGGCGTGGTGGTCGACGACCGGGGGACGATCCTGACCAACAACCACGTGGTCGAGAACGCCCGCGAGGTCAGGATCGGCCTCGCCGACGGGCGCGAGATCCAGGGCCGCATCCTCGGGGTCGACGCCCGCACCGACCTGGCCGTGCTGCGCGTCGACGGAGCCGCGCTGCCGAAGGCGGTCATGGGGGACTCGGAGACGATGCAGGTGGGAGACATCGTCCTGGCGATCGGCGACCCCTTCGGCCTGGGGGGCACCGTCACCATGGGGATCGTCAGCGCCATCGGCCGCGGCAACCTGGGCCTCGCGGACTACGAGGACTTCATTCAGACCGATGCCGCCATCAACCCGGGCAACTCCGGCGGCGCCCTGGTCAACACGCGCGGCGAGGTGATCGGGATCAACACCGCCATCCTGTCGCGCAGCGGCGGCTACCAGGGGATCGGCTTCGCCATTCCATCGAACATGGCGCGCGACGTCCTCGACAGCATCGTGAAGTCGGGCCGTGTGATCCGCGGCTACGCCGGCATCAGCGTCCAGGGGATCACCCCGGAAATCGCGCGCGGCTTCAATCTGGGCGACACCCGCGGCGCCCTGGTCTCTTCACTCGACCCCTCCGGACCGGCCGCGGCGGCCGGCCTGCGGCCCGGAGACGTCGTCGTCTCGCTCCAGGGCAAGCCGATCACCACCGATGACGACCTGCGCGCTCAATTGTCCCGCCTCAAGCCCGGCGATCGCGTGGCGCTCGGTCTGCAGCGCAACGGCCGGCGGATCACAGTCGACCTGGCCCTGGCCGAGCCGCCGCAGGCGACGCGACGGGGGCGCCCGCGCGGCTGATCCCCGCACGGCGTCCGCCCGGCGTTCCGTCCAGGAAGGCGACGTCGTCCACCGTCAGGGTGACCGCCCCGAACTCCTCCTCGACCCTGCCCCGCAGGAGATAAGGCCGCGCCGTCGTCAGCATGCCGCAGAAACGCTCGTAGGTCCGCGGAAAAAAGGTGGTCTCGTAGATCGCCGTCGTGTCCTCGAAGGAGATGAACTCCATCGGTTCGTCCTCCCGGGTCGTCACCACCTTGCCGGTGATCAGCCAGCCGAGGGCCATCACCCGCCGACCGACGTGGCGCGCCAGATCACAGCCACGCACCGGCGCCATGCCGGCCCGTCTCAGCGCCAGGAGTCGATCGCGGTAGAGCGTCAGCGGGTGGCGGCTCAGCAGCAGGCCGAGCGCCTCCTCCTCGTCGCGCAGGAGCTTCGCCGCCTCGTACGGTCGCGGCTCGGGCAGAGGTCCCAGAGCGGGCGCGAAGAGCGGACGCTCGCGTGACCGGCGCCCCTCCGTCTTCGCCTCCCACTCGCACAGCCGCCAGTGCAGCCGTGGCCGGACGGCGAGGTCCGCGCGGCCGGCCGGCGGGGCGGGGCCGGCGACGCCGGGCGGGACACCTCCCGGCCCGCCGGCGGCGCCGAGGCCGATCCGATCGAAGGCGCCGGCGGCGATCAACCGGCGCGTCTCGGACGGGTCGACAGGCGCGCGCCGCAGGAAATCGTCGAACGACAGGAACGGTCCGCCCCGCACCTTTTCCGCCACGATCGCGGCGATCGCCTCCTGGTGCATCCCCTTGACCTGCTGCAGCCCGACGCGCACCCAGCCCCGCCCGCCACCGCCCGGCCCGGCCCCGCTCCCGGCGACGGCGCCGGTCGTCCCGAGCCCCTTCTCCGTCCCGGTGCTGCGTCCCGTCCAGACCCGGTCGCTGTCGTTGATGTCGGGAAGCCGCACTTCGATCCCCATCCGGCGGCATTCCGAGACGTAGGCGAAAGTCGAGTAGTAGCCTCCGCCG
Source organism: Candidatus Polarisedimenticolia bacterium (assembly GCA_035762745.1). Lineage (GTDB taxonomy): Bacteria > Acidobacteriota > Polarisedimenticolia > Gp22-AA2 > Gp22-AA2 > DASTNM01. The sequence continues at coordinate 4,376 of DASTNM010000311.1, read as the reverse complement.
TTGCTGATCACCGCCGCCATGAACTCCGCCGGGTGGTGCGCCTTGAGGTAGCAGGCGGCGAAGGAGACCAGGGCATACGAAGCCGAGTGCGGCTTGCAGAAGGAGTAGCCGGAGAAGCTCAGGATCATCCGCCAGACTTCACGCACGACCTCCGGGGCGATTCCCCGCCCGGCCGCGCCCGCGAAGAACCTCTTCCGGTAGTCTTCGACCTTGTGCCCGGCCCACTTCTTGGAGAGGACCTTGCGCAGCCCGTCCGCCTCGGCGTCGCTGAAGCCGGCCATCCGGATCGCCACCCGCGCCACGTCCTCCTGGTAGCACATGATGCCGTACGTCTCGGTCAGCACCTCGTCCAGGATCGGGTGGAGCGACGCGTAGGCCCCGCCGCGCAGCCGCCGCACGTACTCGCGGATGTAGTCGTTGGCCGCCGGGCGGATGATGGAGGAGTGAATCACCAGGTGCTCGAAGTCGCCGCGGCGAGTCTTCCGCTGCAGTTGTCGCATCGCGGGTGATTCGACGTAGAACACTCCCATCGTCTCGCCGTCCCGCATCAGCTCCTGGGTGGACGGATCGTCGATCGGGTCGAAGTCGGCGCCGGGGAGCGGCGGAACGCCACCGGCGGCGGATTCGGAAGGGACGCCGGCCGGATCGGCGCCGCCGGCGCCCGGCCCCGCCGCCTCGCCCCTCAGAGCGGCGCAGGTGTCCCGGATGACCGACAGCGAGCGGTTCCCCAGGAGATCGATCTTGACCAGCCCCGCCTCCTCCGCCTGGTCCTTCTCCCATTGGATCACGCGCACACTCTTGGCCGAGCGCTCGACCGGGACGTGACGGTCGACCCCGTCGGGGGCGATGACCACGCCGCCGCAGTGGACCGACAGATGCCGGGGAAAGCCGTCGAGGCGCGTCGCCCACTCCAGGATCTCGGGCCACGGGGGGCGCGCCAGAAGCCCGCCGCGCCCGGGGCTCAGGTCGTCGCTCTGGAACAGCGGGTGCCGACGGGTCGCCTCGGCCGCCGTCCCGGCCCCCCAGAAGCGCGACAACCGATCGGTGACCCGCGCGATCTCGTCGTCCGGCAACCCGCAGACCTTGGCCACCTCGCGCACCGCCGCCCGGGCGCGGAAGGTGACGTGATTGGCGATCATGGCGGCGCGCTCCGCGCCGCAGGCCCGGATCACCCAGTCCAGGACGGCATCCCGCTCGTCCCAGCAGAAATCGACGTCGATGTCGGGCGGATCGACGCGCCCCGGATTGAGGAAGCGCTCGAAGTAAAGGTTGTGGCGGATCGGCTCGACATGGGTGATCCCGAGACAGTAGGAAACGATCGAGGCCGCCGCCGACCCCCGCCCCGCCGTGCGTGGCGAGCGCTTCACGATCTCCTGCACGACGAGGAAGTAGTCGGCGAACCCTTTCTCCCGGATGACCTGCAGCTCGCGGTCGATCCGGGCGCGCACCGCGGGGGCCACCTGTCCGTAGCGCCGGCGCGCCCCCGCCTCGCAGCGCGCCCGCAGAAGATCGAAGCTGTCGGGCGCCGACGCGTCCTCGACCATCCCGGAGGCGGCCAGGTCGGCGAAACGCGGGAAGACGAGGCGCCCCCACGGCGGCCTGGAGAGCGAGCACTCCTCCGCCAGGCGCGCCGTCGCCGCCACCGCCTCCGGACAGTGGGGATAGGCGCGCTCCATCTCCACCGGCGGCTTGAGCCACGCCCGGGGCGAGGCCAGATCCTCCGGAGGGACCCGGTCGCGCGTCGTGTTGAGGGCGATGGCGCGCAGCATCCGGTGCAGATCGAAGTCGTGGGCGTCGACCAGGTGGACGTCGTTGACCGCGACCGGCTCCAATCCGAGACGGCGCGCGGCGCGCAGCCGCTCCAGCCACCCGCCGCCGGGCGGCGCGGCTCCCGAGGTGCCGAGCGCCAGGTAGAGATCGCGCTCCCCCCGGCCCTCCCGCACCGCCTCCAGGAGGGCCGGCGACGCGGAGAGAATGACCAGCCCTTCCGATTCGGTGGCCAGGGCGGCGCGCAGCGAGAAGGCCGTCTCGAGGTGCCGCCGGGTCAGGATCCGGCAGAGGTTCGCATACCCTGCCGGGGTCCTGACCAGAAGCGTCGCCCTCTCTCCCGCCGCGGCGCGGCGCATCCCGTCGGGAGCGACCGCGGTCACCTCGGCCCCCAGAATCGGCTGCAGCCCCGCGTCGCGGGCGATCTCCCAGAAGCGCACCGCCCCGTAGAGCCCATCGAGATCGGTGAGCCCGATCGCCGTCATGCCGCGCTCGCGCGCCGCGCGGCAGAGCGCCTCGAGGCTCGCGGCCCCACGCATCAGGCTGTAGTGCGAGCGCACCTGCAGGTGGACGAACGCCGGGGGGCTCACAGGATCCGCCCCGGGAGGATCGCCGCCTCTCCGAATCGCTCCCGGATCCGATCGACGGCGGCCGCCAGCCGCTCGGCGGCGGCACCGCCGAACAGGTCGAGCTGGCGGGGGCCGCGGACGAGATCGCAGCAGCGCAGCTCGATCCAGCGCACCCGCACCCGCCGCACCCGGATCCGGCCCAGCAGATCCCGCGCCCGCTGGAACAGCACCAGGTCGGCGGCGGCGGGAACCGCGAGGCGCGCCTCGCCCCGCGTCATCACCGCCCCGGCGTCCCGCAGCGTCAGTCGCAGCCGGCGCGCGCCGGCCCGCAGCCGCCGCAGCCGCGCCCCCGCCCGCTCGCACAGCCGGCACAGGGCGCGTGCCAGGGGCGCTTCCTCGTTCGAGTCCTCGGCCAGCGTCTCGTCCTCGATCACCGCGGGAGAGGCCTCGGGCGGCCGGACCGGCGAGTCGTCGAGGCCGAGCGCCTGGCGGCGCAGGCGGTCGCTCCACCCGCCGAAGGCGATCCCGAGCTGGGATGGAGAGAGAGCCAGGAGGTCACGCACCAGGGAGATGCCGAGATCCGCGAAGCGCTCCCGCGCGCCGGCGTCCGGCAGGAAGCGGATCGGCAGCGGCGCCAGGAACGGCGCCTCCTCCCCCGGAAGGACGTCGCACAGGCCGTCCGGCCGGATCACCCGGGCCGCCACCCGGCTGACCAGCTTGTTGGTGGCGACCCCGACCGTCGCCCGCAGGCGCAGCCGGACCTCGACCTCCCGGCGGACGCGGGCCGCCGCGTCGTTCGCGGCACCGAACAGGCGGCCTGTGCCGGTCAGATCGAGGAACGCCTGGCCGTGGGCCGCCGGCTCGACCAGCGGAGAGTAGCCACCAAGGAGCGCCAGGAGCGCCCCCGTGGCACGGCGGTAGAGCGGCTCGTTGGTGGGCAGGACCACCAGCCCAGGGCAGCGTCGCAGCGCCACGGGAACCGGCATCCCGGCCCGGACCCCTTCCCGCGCCGCCTCGGGCGACACGACCAGGACCGGAGCGCGCGCCGACCCCGGCGGCGCCACCGCCACCGGTCGGAGCCGCAGGGCCGGGTCGACCACCCGCTCGACCGCGATCGGAAACGCGTCGATGTCGAGATGCAGGACGCTCCGCTCCACGGGCCGGCCCCCGCGTCAGCGAAACTTCCGAATCAGCCCGATGACGATCCCCTGGATCTGGAGATCCCCTTCCTCGACCACGATCGGGCGCATGCGGGGATTGGCCGGGTGCAGCTCGACGCGCGGGCCGCGCCTGTGGAAGCGCTTGATCGTGGCCTCGTCGCCGATGAGAGCGACGACCGTCTGCCCGTCCCGGGCCTCGCGCTGTCGCTTGACGATGACGATGTCGCCATCACGGATCCCCTCCTCCACCATGCTGTCGCCGACCACCCGCAGGGCGAAGTTGTCCTCCCCCCGCAGCAGGACCTCGGGGACCTCGATCCGCTCCGGGTCCCGGATCGCCTCGATCGGCCGGCCGGCCGCCACCCGTCCCAGAAGCGGCAGGACCACCAACGCGGGAGGATCGACCAGCTCGAGGGCCCGTTTGCTGTTCTTCCAGGGACTTCGCAGGTATCCCTTCTCCTCCAGCTTCTTGAGATGCTTCTGGACCGAAAAGTAGGATCGGTAGCGGAAGTGCCTGCGGATCTCTTCGTAGGAGGGAGCCACGCCGCGCCGCCCGATGTAGTCCCTGACGAAGTCGTAGATCGCCCGCTGCGTGTCGGTCAGATTCATCGCCGGCTCTCCACCCGCGCGTCGATTCGGGATCACGGACTGGCCGGCCGGGGGCCCCCCGGAAGAGCTCCCCCCGGAGACTGTCCCGGTGACGGGCCCGGCGGCCGACGGAAAACAGCGTAGGTGTAAATTAAGTGAATGTCAAGAGGGAGGCGCGCGCCGAGAGATCTCCCCGTCTTATGTGGCGGCCCGCCTGCGGGTGGCGCGGCACGGCTCCGGCCGCCCGGATCGGCGAACTGCGCCGACGGGCAGCCTCGCCTCGGCTCCGTGC
>DASTNM010000310.1:0-3596 GCA_035762745.1 Candidatus Polarisedimenticolia bacterium | reverse complement strand
ATCACGACCACATGATCTGCCTGGGCTGCGGCGCGATCCTCGAGTTCGAGAGCCCCGAGGTGGAGCGCATCCAGGAGGCGGTCTGCCGCCGGAAGAAGTTCCGCATGACCGGCCACACGCACCAGATCCGCGGCTACTGCTCGTCCTGCAACGGCGACGGGCGGCGGCGGAAGGCGGGAGGGGGCTGATGTTCCAGGCCCTGGTGGTGACGCTGCGGGAGGGGATCGAGGCGGCGCTGGTCGTCGGCCTCATCGTCATCTACCTGCGCAAGACCGGCCGCGCGGCGCTGGCGCGCTGGGCCTACCTCGGCCTCGGCGCCGGGGTGGCGGCGAGCCTGGGCTGCGCCGGGCTGTTCGCCGCACTCGGCGTCGAGGAGGAGGCGTACGAGGGCTGGCTGATGATCCTCGGCGGCCTCTTCGTCGTCACCATGGTCGTCTGGATGATGCGCACCGCGAAGCGCCTCAAGCAGGAGATCGAGGCGCGGGTCGAGGCGATCGCGGCGCGCGGGCAGGGGGCGGTCGCGCTGGGGCTCTTCGGTCTCACCTTCATCCTGGTGCTGCGCGAGGGGATCGAGACGGTCCTCTTCCTGGCGGCGGTCAACCTGACGACCGACGCCCTGCTCGCCTTCCTCGGCGGCCTGGCCGGGATCGTGCTGGCGATCCTGTTCGGCGTCGCCTTCGTGCGCGGCACGGCGCGCGTCGACCTGGGGCGTTTCTTCAACGTCACCGCCATCGTCCTGTTCGTCCTGGCGGCGCAGCTCTTCATCGGCGGCCTGCACGAGTTCGGCGAGCGCGGCACGCTGCCGATCGGGCGGAAGGAGATGCGGATCATCGGCCCGATCGTCAACAACGAGACCGCCGTCCTGGTGTCGATCCTGGCGCTGCCGCTCATCGTCCTCCTGGTGCCGGGGCGGGGCGAGAAGGCGCGCGCCGCCGAGGCGCAGCGGCTGGAGGGGCCGGACCGCCGGCTGGCGCTGGCGGCGCTGCGGCGCGAGCGGCTCTGGCGCCGACTCTTCGCCGTCGCCGGCATCGCGGTCATCGGCTCGCTCGGCGTGTCGTACGCCTTCTCCCGCCTGCCGCGCGGCATCGATCCGCCGGCCATGCTCGAGGCCGGCGCTTCCGGCGAGGTGCGCCTGGCGAAGGCGGGGCTCGACGACGGCCACCTGCACCGCTACGGTGTCGTGGTCGACGGGACGGTGGTGCGTTTCTTCGTCATGACGTCGAGGGGCAAGGTCGTGCCGGCCTTCGACGCCTGCCAGGTCTGCGGGGCCTTCGGCTACATCGAGCGCAAGGGGCGCCTGGTCTGCCTCGCCTGCGCCGCCGACATCAACCCGGGGACTCTCGGCATCGGCGGGGGGTGCAACCCGCTGCCGCTCCCCTACCGCGACGACGGCGGCGACCTGGTGATCAAGGTCGACGACCTGCGCGGCCAGGCGCGCGTTTTCCGCGCCGCCGAGAGCGCCCGGGCCGTTCCGCCCGGATCCTGAGGTCGCGATGTTCCTGCGCATCCTGCGAGACTCGTTCTTCCGCCAGAAGCGTCGCAAGGCGGTGGTGCTGGCCGCCGTGGCGCTCGGGACGGCGGCCGCCGCGGCGCTCGCCGACATCGCCCTCGACATCGGCGACAAGGTGAGCCGCGAGCTGAAATCGTTCGGGGCGAACCTGGTGGTCCTGCCGAAGGGGGGCGGGGCGCCGGTCCTGGTCGGCGGCGAGGACGTCTCGGGGCTGCGTCTGCCGGCGTACCTCGACGCCTCCGATATTCTCAAGGCCAAGGACAATTTCTGGAAGAACAACATCCTGGCGCTGGCGCCGGCGCTCGACCTGCCGGTCCGGGCCGGGGGGCGGATGGTGCTGCTGCGCGGCACCTGGTTCGCGCGCCCGCTCGCGATCGCCGGCGATCCGCCCTTCGTGACCGGGCTCCGGCTCCTCGACCCGTACTGGAGCGTCGCGGGGCGCTGGCCCGACGACGCCACCGGCGGGGCCGCCGAGCCGGAGGTCCTGGTCGGGCGCGCCCTGGCGGAGTCGCTCGGGATCGGCGCCGGGGGGCGGATCGAGATCGAGGCCTCGGGGCGGCGCGCCGCCTTCGCCGTCGCCGGCGTGCTCTCGACCGGCGGCGAGGAGGACGGCGCGATCCTGGCGCCGATCGAGGCGGCCTGGCGCCAGCCGGGGATGTCCGGGCGCCTGTCGCGCATCCTCTTGAGCGCCATGACGACCCCGGAGTCGGCGGTCTACGAGAGGCTGGGAAAGAATCCGAAGGATCTGCCGCCGGCCGAGTTCGAGCGCTGGACCTGCACGCCGTTCGTCTCCTCCATCGCCCACGAGCTGGACCGCGTCCTGCCGGCGGGGGAGGCGCGGGTGATCAGGCGCGTCGCCGACTCGGAGGGGACGATCCTGCGCCGCCTCTCCGGGCTGATGGCGCTGATCGCCCTGATGGCCGCTCTCGGGTCGGCCCTGACGGTCACCAGCGCCCTCGGCACCAGTGTTCTCGAGCGACGCTCGGAGATCGGTCTCCTGAAGGCGCTCGGGGCGGGGGGGCCGCGCGTCGTCGGCCTCTTCCTGGCCGAGGCGGCGACGTTGGGCTTCGTGGGCGGCGTCGTGGGCGCGGGGCTCGGCGCCTTGATGGCCCGCTTCATCTCGGCCTCGGCCTTCGGATCGCCGGTGGCGATCCGGCCGCTGTCGCTGCCGCTGGCGATCGGCGTCGCGCTCCTCATCACCGTCGCCGGCAGCATCATCCCGGCGCGGCGCGTCATGAGGTTCAGGCCGTTCGAGGTGCTGCGTGGCCTCTGAGGCGCGCCGCGACCGGCGCAGCCGCCTGGTCACGGCGGCGCGATTTCTCTTCCGCTCCCTGAGCCTGCGGGGACCGTCGTTCCTGCTGGCGCTCCTGGCGATCACCGTCGCCGCGACCGTGACGGCCACGATGCTCGACATCGAGGCCGACCTGGGGGCCAAGATGTCGCGCGAGCTGCGGCGCTTCGGGCCGAACCTGATCGTGGCGCCCGGCCCCGCCGGCGGGACACCGGGCTCAGGGTGGGCGCCGGTCGGAGCGGGCGGGGGACCGGCCGCCGCCGGCGGCGCGCCGACGCTGGACGAAGAGGCGACGCGGGCGCTGGCGCGCCCCGGCGGACCGCTGGCGGGGGCCCCTCTCGCGCCGCTGCTTCTCGCCATGGCCGGCGTCGCCGCCCCGGCGGACGACTCGACCGAGGTTCACTGGGGAGCGGTCGCCACGATCGTCGGGGCCGATCTCGAGGCGCTGCGGCGCCTGCAGGCTTCGTGGCGCGTCGAGGGGGCGTGGCCGCCGGCCACCGAAGCCGCCTGCCTCGCCGGCGCGGCGCTCGTGGCGCGCCTCGGGCAGGGGCCGGGCGCGTCGCTCCTGGTGCGCCTCGACGGGGAGGTCAGGACGCTCCGGATCGCCGGCGTCCTGGCCACGGGCGAGGCGGAGGACGAGCAGGTGATCGTGGCGCTGCCGGTGTTGCAGGAGATGACCGGTCTCGCGGGACGGGTGTCGCTCGCGGCGGCCGCGGTCGACGGCGGAGCGAAGGCCGTGGAGCGCGCCGCCCGCGCGGTGGAGGCGGCGCTGCCGGAGGCGGTCGCCCGGCCTCT
>DASTNM010000309.1:0-4085 GCA_035762745.1 Candidatus Polarisedimenticolia bacterium | reverse complement strand
CTACGACGGCGAGGTGGCGCCGTACACCAACGTCGGCGCCGATCCGAATATCTCTGCGGCCTATGATTACTACGACTTCTTCACCGACAGCATCAACATCAACAGGATCACCAATAAAGGGCCGCTCTCGAACGACCGTCGACACCAGGTCAAGTTCTCAGGCGTGTATACCACCCCAATCCGGCTTGAGGTAGGAGTGGCCGGCTACTACAGGACCGGGACCCCTGTCACCCGCTACGGCTATTCCGTCGACTATGGGCGCTATGAATACTTCCTGACCGAACGAGGCAAGGACGGGCGCACGCCGTCGAACTACGACATGGACCTCCACCTCGGCTACCCGGTCAAGACCGGGAACTGGAATATCCGATTCATGATGGACGTCTTCAACATCCTCAACACGCAGCGGCCGGTCCTGCTCGACCAACGATGGGACTTCGACCAGGCGGACAACACCTCACCAACGCCCACCAACCCCGACTACCTGAAACCGTTCGTGCGCACGCCGCCGACCTCGGTCCGCTTCGGCATCAGGGCCAGCTTCTGACCACCGGACACCCTCGCGGCCGCCGCGCCTGCTTCCATCGGGCGGGGCGGCCGGCGCTCTTTCTCCTCGGCGCCCTGGCGCTCGTCGGCGCCCTGCGCGCCGCGGAGAAGCGCGCCGTCACCCCCGAAGACTTGGTGACGATCCGCCAGGTGAGCGATGTGCGGATCTCGCCGGACGGGGCGCGCGTCGCCTTCGTCCTCAAGGAGCCGGCCGACCCGAAGAAGCCGGAGCGGGAGCGCGACACGAACATCTGGGTGGTGCCGGCCGACGGCGGCGCTCCGCCGCGCCTCTTCGCCGCCAGCTCGCGCGGCGACACTTCCCCCCGCTGGTCGCCGGACGGGCGCTGGCTGGCCTTCCTGTCGGGCCGCGGCGAGCCCGAGGGAACCGACGCGAAGCCGAAGAGCCAGCTCTACCTGATGCCGACCGATGGGGGGGAAGCCGAGGCGCTCACCGCAGGAAAGGGGGAGGTGACGCGTCTCGAGTGGTCGCGCGACGGCTCGATGATCGCCTTCACAGTCACCGACCCCCCGACCGAGGAGGAGGAGAAGCGGCGCAAGGAGCGCGACGACGCCATCCACGTCGATCACGACGTCAAGCAGTCCCGCCTCTGGGTGCTGCGCCTGGCCGACCGCAAGACGGATCAGATCACGAAGCAGGACTTCAGCGTCAACGGCTTCGACTGGTCGCCGGACGGCGCCGAGATCGCGGCCTGCGTCTCGCCGACCCCGAAGGAGAACGACGCCGGCTACCACTCCAGGCTGGTGGTGATCAAGCGCGCCACCGGGGAGGTGGCGCGAACGTTGAGCGACCGGCTGGCCGATGTCGGCTGCACGGTCGCCTGGTCGCCCGACGGCAAGTCGATCCTCTTCTCCGAGTCGACCCCAAACGGCGTCGCCTCCTGGCCGGCGCTGGCGCCGGCCGCCGGCGGCCCGCCGCGTGAGATCCTGAAGGACTACCGCGGCACCGCGTTCCGCTTCGAGTGGACGCCGGACTCCAGGGCCCTCGTCACCGAGGGGGACGAAGGCGAAGCTGCTGCGGGTCGACGCGGCGAGCGGGGCGCTCACGACGCTCGCGGATCTCTTCGCGGATGTCTCCGAGGCCGACTTCAGCCTCAGCCGCGACGGCCGGGTCATCGCCTACCGCGGCGAGGCGGCCGACGCGCCGGGGGAGGCTTTCGTCCTGGCGCCCGGGCGGCCGGCGCGCCGCCTGACCACCCTCAACCCGCAGATCGCTGCGCTGCGCCTGGGGGCCCAGAGTGAGATCACCTGGAAGAACTCGAAGGACGGCCGGCTGATCTACGGCGTCCTGATCACGCCGCTCGACTTCCAGTCCGGGCGGCGCTCTCCTTTAATCGTCCAGCCGCACGGCGGTCCCGAGTGGGCCTACTGGCTCGGCTGGCACTCGTGGTCGCAACTGCTCGCTTCGAACGGCTACGCCGTTCTGCTGCCGAACCCGCGCGGCTCGGACGGGCAGGGGTGGCAGTTCATCGAGGCCAACCGTGACGACTGGGGCGGGATGGACTTCCGGGACATCATGGACGGCGTGGACGACTTGATCAAGCGCGGCATCGCCGACCCCGATCGTCTCGGGATCGGCGGCTGGTCGTACGGCGGCTTCATGAGCGCCTGGGCGGTGACCCAGACCGATCGCTTCAAGGCGGCCGTCGTCGGCGCCGCCGTGACCGACCTCTTCAGCATGTACGGCACGACCGACATCCCGACCTTCCAGACGCGCTACTTCCTCGACCTGCCGTTCAAGAGGCGCGCCGCCTACGACGGCCACTCCCCCATGAGCTTCATCCAGAACTGCAAGACCCCGTCGCTCATCCTGCACGGGCAGGCCGACGAGCGCGTGCCGGTGAGCCAGGGGTGGGAGTTCTACACCGGCCTGCGCGCGCTCGGGGTCGAGACCGAGATGGTCGTCTACCCGCGCGAGCCGCACGGCTTCGAGGAGCGCGCCCACGAGGTCGACCGCTTCCGGCGCATCCTCGACTGGTACGACCGGCACCTGAAGGAGCCCGCCCGCTGAGAGGCCGCACCGTCGTCCTGTTCCGCGCCGGGCTCGGCGTCACCTGCCTCGCCGCCTTCCTGTCGCTGGCGGTGCAGCTCGCCGCCCTGGTCGGATCGCGCGGGCTGCTGCCGCTCGGCGAATACCTCGGGCGCTACCAGACCGCCGGGGCCGGCTGGCTGGCGCGGCTGTACGACTTCCCCACCCTCCTCTGGATCGCCCACCCGGACTGGCTTCTGACCGCCCTGCCGCTCGCCGGGGCTGCGCTGGCGATCCTGCTGATCCTCGGCGTGGGGGGCCGGGTCGTCCCGGCGCTCCTCTGGCTTCTCTACCTGTCGTCCGTCGTCGCGGCCCGCGACTTCTTCTATTACCAGTGGGACAACCTGCTTTTGGAAACAACGTTCCTGGCGATCTTCCTGCCGGCGCGTGGCACGCTCGCGGGCGCCATCCGGCGGCGCCCCCTTCCCGAGCCGTCGCCGGTCGTCGTCTTCCTCCTGCGCTGGGTCCTCTTCCGCCTTCTCTTCGAGTCGGCGCTGGCGAAGATCCTCTACGGCCGGGAGGACTGGCTGACGCTGCGGGGGATGACCTATTACTACGAGACGGCGCCCCTGCCGTCGTGGGGCGGCTGGCTCGTGCAGCAGCAGCCGCTCTGGTTCCACCAGGGATCGGTGCTCTACATGTTCCTCGTCGAGCTGCTGCTGCCGTTCTTCATCTTCCTGCCGCGCCGCTTCCGGATCGCCTTCTTCCTGCTGCACCTGCCGTTCCAGATCTCGATCGGATTGACCTCGAACTACGGCTTCTTCAATCTGCTGTCGCTGGTCCTGAGCCTCCTGGTCCTGGAGGACCGCGACCTGGAGGGAGCGGCCCGTCTCTGGCGCCGGCTGAGGCGCCGCGCTCCGGCAGTCGGCGCCGCCGCCACGCAGCAGGGAGCGGCGCCGCCGGCACCGGCGGCCGGCGCCGCCACGCCAGCCGGGCGCCCCGGCGTCGGAGGGCCGGCCCCGGCGGCTCCACTTCCCTGGCCGCGGCGGATGCTGCGCCACGCCCCGTGGCTGCTGGCGGCGTGCATCGTGCCGGCGTCGCTCATGGAGGCGTCGGGTTACCTGCTGCGCGGCACGGCGTTCGACCGTGCCCTCGTCCGCGCTCGCGCCCTCTACGCGCCTCTCCGCACCGTCAACGTCTATCATCTCTTCCCAGGCATCGTGCGCCAGCGGATCGTCGCCGAGATCGAGGGGACCCAGGACGGCGCATCGTGGGTTCCCTACCGGCTGCGCTACGCCCCCGGCGACCCGGGCGCGGCGCCGCCGATGACCTGGCTGCACAACCCGCGTTTCCCGTTCAACTACTCCTTCTTCACCCTCGGGAGGGGGCGGCGCGACGTCGAGTACCTGGAGAACCTGGCGCGGCGCCTGTGCTGCGATCCGGGGGCGGTGGCGGGCCTGATGGAGCCGAACGCCCTCCTGGAGTCGCGGCCGCAGGCGCTCCGGATGAGCTACTACCGCTACCGCTTCGGAACCTGGAGCGACCTGCGGGC
>DASTNM010000308.1:0-2890 GCA_035762745.1 Candidatus Polarisedimenticolia bacterium | reverse complement strand
AGCGGCCAGCAGGTGATGCCGCTGCACCTGCTGCGGGGACTCTCGGAGCGCGCCGCGGACGATCATTCGCTCGGCTGGTTCCGCATCAGCGGCTTTACGCCCGACACCGGCGGGCGGGGGCGTGTCGGCGTGGTCTTCCGGGTCACCGGCGACAGCATCGGGGTTGCGGCGTTCGACCTCAACACCAACGAAGCGGTCCCGGTCGATTCGGCCGAGCCTCCGGCGGGCCACTGAGGAACGCATGAGCGAGGTCGTCTATTTCAGCGTCGACGTGGAGGCCTCGGGGGTGGTGCCGGGGCTCTACAACCTGGTCTCGATCGGGGCGGTGCCGGTGGGCCGGAGCGACGGGGCCTGGCGGGTCGAGGAGGAGCGCTTCTACGTCGAGTTGAAGCCGATCGCCGCCGGCTTCGATCCGCAGGCGATGGCGGTGCACGGCATCCCCCGTGAGCGGCTCGAGACGCAGGGCGCGCCGGCGGACGAGGCGATGCGCGGGCTGACCCGCTTCGTCGAGAAGCGCCTGGCGCGCGACGGCGGCCGGCCGGTGTTCGTGGGGCACAACGCCGTCTTCGACTGGGCCTACATCAGCTACTACTACGAGTTCTTCCACCAGCCCAACCCGTTCGGCTACAAGGCGCTCGACATCAAGTCGCTGGCGATGGGGCGACTCGGCATCGGCTGGTTCGAGACCAGCAAGGAGACCCTGGAGAAGCTCCTCCCCTCGATCCCGCCGCAGGATTTCGCGCTGGCGCACCGCGCCGACTACGATGCCCTCTACCAGGCCCACATCCTGTGCGCCCTGCTCAATCCCCCGGACCGGGCCGGAGCCGATCGTCGCACCGAGGTGGGATGACCCATGCCCGGACCCGAGAAGATCGGTGAGTTCGGCATCTGGTACGTCGTCTTCCTCTTCACGCTGACCCTTCATGAAGCGGCCCACGCCTTCGTCGCCTGGCTGGGCGGGGACAGCACCGCCTACCACGGGGGGCAGGTGACTCTGAACCCCTGGCCGCACGTCAGGCGCGAGATCTTCGGCACGGTGGTCTTTCCGCTCCTGACCTTCTTCGCCTCGGGGTGGATGATGGGCTGGGCCTCGACGCCGTTCGATCCGACCTGGGCCCGGCGTCACCCGCGGCGGCAGGCCGCCATGTCGGCCGCCGGCCCCGGGGCCAACCTGCTGCTGGCGCTTGCCGCCTTCGTCGCCCTCAAGGCTTTGCTCGGCGCCGGTCTCTTCGTGCCGCCCCATCACGTCTCCTTCGGCCACGTCGTCGAGCCGGCCGCCGGCACGCCCCAGGGGTCGCTGGCCTTCCCGATCGCCTTCTGCCTCTCGGTGTTGTTGAACCTGAACGTCCTCCTCTTCCTGTTCAACCTGATCCCGCTGCCCCCCCTGGACGGGACCGGGATCGTGCAGGGGCTCTTCCCCGGCACCCTCGGCCCGCTCTTCGAGTCCCTGACGCGCAACCCGATGATGTCGATGTTCGGGTTGATGGTCGCCTGGCGCCTCTTCGACGTCATCTACCCGCCCGCCTTCGACGTGCTGCTGCAGCTTCTGCACCCGGACTTCGTCTACCGGTGAAGCCCTCCCGCTGGGCGCTCCTCCTGGCCGCCCTGCTGAGCCTCTGGAACGTTTGGGGCTACGACCTCTGGGCGCCCGACGAGCCGTACTTCGCCGAGGGGGCGCGCGAGATGGTGGCGGACGGGCGTTGGGCGGTGCCGCACGTCAACGGCGTGGTGACGACCGACAAACCCCCGCTCTTCTTCTGGATCATCGCCCTGCTCTCCCTGCCGTCCGGGCATGTCTCATCGCTCACGGCCCGGCTGCCGTCGGCGCTGGCGGCGCTCGGCGCGGTGGCGTTGACGGTCCGGATGGGACGCCGCCTGTCGGGCGAGCGCGCCGGGGCGCTCGCCGGCCTGGTCCTGGCCACGACGCACCTGCACTGGGACAAGTCGCGCTCGGCCCAGATCGACGCGCTCCTGGGTTTTCTGATCCTGGCGGCCCTGAGCCTCTTCGCGGAGTGGCGGGCCGGCGGCGCGCACGGCCGGCGGGCCGGTCTCCTCTTCTGGCTCTGCCTCGCCCTCGCCGTCCTCGCCAAGGGACCGGTGGGTCTCCTGCTGCCGCTCGGCATCGCCCTCGTGACGCTGGCTCTCGATCGCCGGCTCGTCGACTGGCGCCGCTTCGCCCCGTTCACGGGGCCGCTGCTGTTCGCCGCCATCGTGGCGGGGTGGATGGCCGCCGCCACTCTCGGGGGCGCGGGCGAGTACTCGGTCTGGGAGGCGTTCCGGCGGCATGTCCTCGAGCGCGCGCTCTTCGGGATGCACCACGTGCAACCCCCCTGGTACTACCTGAAGGTGCTGCCGGTGCAGCTCCTCCCCTGGAGCGGCCTTCTGCCGGGGGCCCTTCTTCTGGCCTGGCGCCGGCGCCGCGACGCCGACGATCGCTTCCTCCTGGTCTTCTTCCTGTTCGTCGTCGTCTTCTTCTCGCTGTCGACCGAGAAGCGCGACCTCTACGTCCTGCCCGCCTGTCCCGCCTTCGCCCTGCTCGTGGCCCGGTTCGCGACGGCGCTGGAGGGAGAGAAGGGGGCGCCGGCCCCCGGGGTCCCGCGCCGGCTCTGGTTGACGCTGCCGCAGGCGGCCGTCGGGACTGTGCTCGCCGTCACCGGGGTCGTCCTGCCGATCCTGGCGGCGCGCTTCGAAGGGGGGCTCGTGACGGCCGCCGCGGCGCTCGGCGCGGCGCTCTTCGTCGCGGGGGCGATCGCGTTCGGCACGGCGCTCGCCGCGCGGCCGGTCCGCGCCCTCGTGGTCACGGGACTCGGCGTCGCCGCCGCCTGCCTCGTCGCCGTGACCGCGCTCTACCCGGCGCTGAACCCGAGGAACTCGGCGCGTGCATTCGCCC
>DASTNM010000307.1:0-5405 GCA_035762745.1 Candidatus Polarisedimenticolia bacterium | reverse complement strand
TCGTGCCCGAGAAACGCCAGCACCTGAAAGAGCCACTCGTGATCGATCCAGGGTCTGCCTGCGGCGGTGAAGGAGAAGGGGTCGGCGTGAGGCACCGCGTGCCGTTCGAGGATCAGGCGTCCCGTCGCCAGGTGCCACCAGTAGTCGTAGCTGCGGATCGGTGTGAGGGAGGAGGCGACCGTCAGGAGGAGGATCAGCAGCCGGAACATCAGCCGGTCCCCCCTCGACCCCCCCGCCAGAGCGCTCCGATCGACCGGCTCCAGTCCGTCGCTCACCCTCTCCTCCAAAAGTGGAAGGCGGCCCATGCGGCGGCGATCACGAAACCGGCGAGACTGGCGGCGAGACCCGCCCTCAGGCTCGCCGGTGCGTAGTCCATGACCACCGCATGTCGCCCCGGCGCCACGACGACCGCCCGGTAAAGGCCGTCGGCTTTCAGGATTGGCGCCGGCGTCCCGTCGATGCGGGCGCGCCACCCGGGAGCCCAGGCATCCGCCAGGACCAGGTAGCCGCTCCTCTCCGCCTCGATTTCGACCTGGAGTCGCTCCGGCTGCTCCTGCGTGATCGTCGCACGACCGGCACAGGCCTCCTCCCGGTCCCCGGCACCGGGCCACGCCGCGGCGACGGTGACCTCCTCCAGGAGGACGGTGCGGCGCGGATCGAACGCGGGGTCGGCGAGGCTGCGCGCCCAGTCCTCCGGGTGAGCCGGCGCGCCGGAGGCGCAGACCAGGAAAGCACGCGGCAGGAGCGCGCCGACCCTGTAGAGGCGCAGCGGCGGGCGGCTGAACCCCTCGAGGCCGCCGATCGGCTCCAGGTCCGGATGTTCGAGCGGCTCGTACGACAGCAGGAAGCCGGCGCGCGCTATCTCCAGGACCTTCACCCGCGCGGCGAGGGGAAGCGCCTCGAGGGTGCGTCCAATCTCCGCCTGCACCCGGAGATCCATCCGGTCGGTCGCCGCGTCAAGGATCGTCGGCACCTGGTCGACATGGCCGGTCATCAGGGAGTAGCAGAAGCGGTCGAAGCGGTAGCCCCAGACCAGCTCATCGGTCGTGGCCCAGATGCTGAGATCGGCGGGACGCGGGGCGTGGTGCAGGCGCGGCGCGCCGGCCCCGTGCCCCACCAGCGCGGCAAGCGGGGACGGGGCCTCCAACCACCCGGGCGCGGCTGTGGACAGTGCGGGGGCAGCTGCCAGAAGCGAGGACAGCCCCGACACCACGACGATTCCCCAGCCAACAATTCTCGCCCCGCCGCCGGAGCTCAACCGGGCCGTGGCCAGGGCGGCGAGCGCCAGGATCGCCGTCTCACCGAACAGCCAAAGGCTCGAGCGCAGGAGCGCTCCCCGCAGCACGGCCCCGGTCTCCGACTGCAGGAGGCCGGATGGGAGCGCGGCGCTCCAGGCCAGGAACCCGTCGGCGATCGACGGCGAGGCGGCCACGAGAGTCATCGCGAGAAAGGCGGCTCCCGCCGCGGCGATCAGGAACGCTCCGATGCGGCCCATCGGCGCCTGCCGATTGAGCAGCCGGTCGAGTCCCAGCGCCGCCAGGAGCGCCAGGGCGAGCCAGGCCGTCAGCACGAAGCGCTCGGGGTAGCGCACCTGACGCCCGAGCGGGAGCCAAACGAACAGCAGGCGGCCGAGGAGCGCCCGTCGCCCCAGCGCCAGCCAGACCCCCACCGCGACGACGACACCGAGAGCGCGCCGGCGCGTCGTCGTGGCTCCGCCTTCCGTCGGCGCCGAAAGCCCCAGGAGCGCGAGCAGACACGGGATGGCGCCGATGTAGATCGACAGCAGGAACGGGTAGCCGCCTTCGAAGCGCCAGCCGCCCCACCAGGCCTGTGGCGACAGGCGCGTCGGATCGCCGAACAGACGGGGTACGAACGTCTCCAGCAGGCGCGCCGGCTCCAGGGACCATTTCAGCCCCTCGGCGGGAGAGAAGCCGGCGCCGCGCACCGAAAGGCCCAGGAGCTCGCGTGCCGGCAGCATCTGTGCCGCGGCGAGAGTCGCGCCGAGCGCCAGCACCGGAGCGAGCACCCAGAGGATGCGCGCTCCGAACGGACGCACGCCGTCGACCCCGGGGAGGGCGCCGGGGCCGGTTTCCCGCGGATGACGCGCCGTGGCCCCGAGGACCGCGCCGACGAGCGCGAACGCCAGGAGCGAGGCCGGCTCTCCCGTCGTCAGAACGACGGCGACGCAGGCGGCCGCCGGGGCCAGGAGCCAGCGCCGTCGCGGTTCGATCCCGCGCACCAGGGCCGCGAGCCCGAGCGGGACCCAGGCGACGGCCGACAGGACGTTCTGCTGGCTGGCCAGCGAGGCGGCCGGTCCCGAGAGGGCCAGGATCACTCCCGCCAAAGTCGCCGCTTCGCGTCGCACCGGCAACGCGCGCGCCAGCAGATACCCCCCCCACGCGAGCAGGACGAACTGCAGGACGATCGAGGCGGTGAAGGCGACGTCGAACGGAAGCGGCAGGAAGAGAAGCGAGATCGGATGCAGGACGAGATTGTCCGGGTTCGCCAGCAGCGGCGTGCCGCCGCCGTGAAACGGATCCCAGAGGGGCGGAGACAAGGCCCGCAGCCGTTCGGTGACCAGGTGGCGGACCGGGTAATGGTTCTGGGAGATGTCCCGGAGGTAGAACATCCGCCCCGAGAGCGCTCCACGGAAAGCGATGAGGAGCAGGAGCAGGAGAATCGCGCCCGGGACGATGGCGCCCGGGCGTCGCGGCCCGCTCTCCGCCGTCTCCTCAGCATGGGCCACGGTTCGTCCCCTCCCGCCCATCGTCCCCGAGAGACGGGCGCAGGTTAGTCGAAAGCGGGTCCCGCGGGAAGTGGTGCCGTGGGAGCGGGGCCTATCCGACGCTCGCCCTCGGCTCCCGCCGCCCTTCGATGAGCCTGTACTTCTTGGCGAAGTAGCGGAACGATCGGAAGGTCATCCCCAGCAGCTCTGCGGCCCGTGTCTGGACCCCGTGGGCGCGCCTCAGGGCCTCCTCCATGAAGTGCTCTCTAAGGTTTTCCAGTCGGCGCTCGAGATCGATCCCGTCCTCGTCGAAGACGATGGGCAGCTCCTGCTCCGCGCGCGGCCCTCCGCCCCTGACGTCGCGCGACAGGCTGGCCGCGGTCACCGCGTCGCTCGTCTCGAGGGCGACCGCCCGCTCGAGGACGTTTTCCAGCTCGCGCACGTTGCCGGGCCATTCGTGGGCCATCAGGCTCTGCATCGCTTCCTCGCTGATCCGGGTGATCTTCTTGCCCATGATGCGGGCGTACTTGACCAGGAAGTGCAGGGCGAGCTGCGGGATGTCCTCGACTTTTTCCCGGAGCGCCGGCATCTTGATCTGGATCACGTTGATGCGGTAGTAGAGATCCTCGCGGAAGCGCTTCTCCCGCACCAGCCGGTCGAGATCCTGGTTCGTCGCCGCCAGGACCCGCACATTCACCTCGGTCTCCTCGGTCCCTCCCACCCGTCGGATGCGACGCTCCTGCAGGACGCGCAGCAGCTTGACCTGCATCGCGGGCGTCGTGTCGCCGATCTCATCCAGGAAGATCGAGCCGCCGTCGGCGACCTCGAAGAGCCCCTTCTTGGCGGTCACCGCGCCGGTGAACGAGCCGCGCGCGTGGCCGAAGAGCTCGCTCTCCAGGAGCTCGTCCGGCATGGCGCCGCAGTTGATCGAGACGAAGGGACGATCGCGGCGCGGGCTGCCGGCGTGGATGGCCCGCGCCGCCAGCTCCTTGCCGGTCCCCGACTCGCCGGAGATCAGCACGGTGCTGTTGGTGGGGGCGATCTTCCCCACCAGATCGAGCACCTCCTTCATGCGCGGGCTGTCGCCCACCAGCTCGTCGAGTCGGGACTTCTCCTTGAGCTCGCGCTTGAGCACCCGGTTCTCGTGCTCCAGCCGTCGCTTCTCCAGAGCGTTGCGGACGACGATCTTCAGTTCCTCGACGTCGAACGGCTTGATGATGTAGTCGTAGGCGCCCAGCTTCAGCGCCTCGACGGCACTTTCGGTCGAGGCGTAGGCGGTGATCATGATGATCGGGGTCTCGGGGTTCGCCGTCTTGGCCTGCTTGAGGACGTCGAGGCCCGACTCGCCCGGCATCGCGATGTCGGTGATGACCAGGTCGAACTCGCCACGCGCCACCAGCTCGGCGGCCCTGGCGGCGGACTCGGCCGCGGTGACGGCATACCCCTCCCGCTTGAGCATGATGGAGAGGAAGTCCCGCATTCCCTTTTCGTCGTCGACGATCAGGACCCGGTCCATCGTCTCTCCTCCAGGGCTCCCCCGGCGGCCCGTCGCGGCAGGTAGAGCGCCACCTCGGTGCCGGCACCGGGGCGGCTCTTCACCTTGATGCGCCCGCTGTGCTCTTCGATGATGCGGTAGACGATCGCCAGCCCCAGCCCGGTGCCGCTCGCGAACGAACCGTGAAAAGGCTGGAAATTGCTGGCGATGTCCTTCTCGGACATGCCGATCCCGGTGTCCGAGAAGGTGATCACGACCTGCCGGTCGAGACCGTCCATCGCCTTGACGGTCAGCGTCCCCCCCCCGGGCATGGACTTGAGGGCGTTCTTGGCCAGGTTCCAGAACACCTGCTTCATCCGGTTGACGTCGACCACGCAGGAGATCGACGCAGGGTGGAACTGCGTCGCGACGCGGTGGTGCGGGCGCCGCTCCTCGCTGTTCTCAAGGAGGCTGAGCGTTTCGCGCAACAGGACCACCAGGTCGGCCTCCTCCGGCTGGAAGCGGCCCGGCTTGGCGAACAGCAGGAAGTCACGGATGATCTGGTCCAGCCGCTTCGATTCCTTGATCACGATGTACATCAGCTCGGCGGCCTCGGCCTGCGGCCGCAGGTCACGCTTGAGGACCTGCACCGACCCGCTCATCGAGGCGAGCGGGTTGCGCAGCTCGTGCGCCACCCCGGCCGCCATCTCGCCCAGCGCCGCCATGCGCTTCTTGAGGGCCACCTCCTCCTCCAGCGCGCGGATATCGGTCAGGTCCTGGAATATGAAGATCATCCCCAGGGGCACGCCGCTGCGCTCCTTCAGGACGGAGACCGTGAAGCCGAGGAAGAGGTCGCGCTTCCGCACGTCCGTGTGATCGAGCTCGAAGCGGAAGCGTCGCTCGCGCTCCAGGGCGGTGCGGATGCGCCACAGGAACGGCTTCTCCTGCGCCAGGACCTCGACGATCCCCATTCGCGGCAGGTCGTCCGCGGGGATGCCCGTGATCTCGGCCGCCGCCCGGTTGGCGAAGGTGATCCGCCCCTCCCAGTCGGTGGTCACCAGGCCCGAGTTGATGCTGTCGATGATGTTGTCGTTCAGATCCCGGAGTTGCGCCAGGTCGTCGCGCCGCATCTCCAGTTCCTGTCCGGTGCGTCGCAGGTTCTCCGTCAGGTAGGAGGCCAGGTAGGCGACCGCGAAGAAGGAGACC
>DASTNM010000306.1:0-6484 GCA_035762745.1 Candidatus Polarisedimenticolia bacterium | reverse complement strand
GATGCGGGCGTCGGTCTGGCCCCACGGGCCAGCCCCTTCCCGAGCGACGGATCGTTCGGTGATGAACGGCTCGGACGTCAACGCGGCACCCTGGAACGACTCGGTTGTCTGGAGCATGGCTCCTCCCGGCTGGGCGACAAGGTCTCCGACGCGGCGAGAGAGCCGGCCGCGCAATCCCTTGGATGCCCTGAGTCTGCTGTCCGGTTCAGGCATTCTAGACTCGTCACTGGAAAACTTCCAGACCTTCAACCGAGGTCGTGGCGGTGGTATTCCTCGGGGGCCGGGGGCGACGGAGCGGGTGCCGGTCGGAGGGTGAGGGCTTGACCCCGGGGCACAGGCTGAACCTCCGGCGGTGCCGTCGCATCTACAATGTGGGCGATCGCGCGCCTTTCCGGGATCGGCTTCGAGGTGACGAGGGATGTGGATCGCCGAGCTGTGGCGCTATCCGGTGAAATCGATGGCGGGCGAGCCGCTGCAGCGGGCGGAGCTCGGCCGCGACGGGATTATTGGTGATCGTCTCGTGCAGGTGCGGGACAACGGGGGTCGGGTCATCACCTCTCGGACGCGGCCCCGACTGCTGGGCCACCGGGCGATCCTGGGGCCGGACGGGGAGCCTCTGGTCGACGGCCGGCCCTGGAGCTCCGACGCCGTGGCGCGCGACGTCGAAGCGGCCGCGGGCCCGGGAGCCAGACTGGTTCGCCACGCCGGGTTGGAGCGCTTCGACGTGCTGCCGCTCCTGGTGGCGACCGATGGCGCCATCGAGGCGTTCGGGTACGACCGCCGCCGTCTGCGCCCGAACCTCGTCGTCGGCGGGGTGAAGGGGCTCGCCGAGCGCGAGTGGGAAGGGCGCCTTCTGCGGGCGGGCGGCGCCATCCTGGGCGTCCGCGATCTGCGGGCGCGCTGCGTGATGACCACCTTCGACCCGTCCACTCTTGAACAGGACGTCGACGTCCTGCGCCGCATCCAGGAGAAATTCGACGGACGTCTGGCGCTCAACTGCTCGGTCGTCGGAGCGGCGACGATCGCCGTGGGGGATCGGGTCGATCTGATCGCTCCGAGCTGAGCCCGCCACGAGCCGGGGGGGGCTGTGCGTGCCGCCCGCCGCGAGATACAATCACCGCTCCTCGACGCCCGATCCTCTTGGAGTGACGACGTGCCGGTCTCCATCGGCCTCATGGGTTTCGGTCGCATCGGGAGGAACCTCTTCCGGCTCCTCTACCGTCGCGACGACATCCGTCTCGGCGCCATCAGCGACATCGCCGATCCGGAGGCGCTGACCTACCTGCTGCGGTACGACACGATCCTGGGGCGCTTCCCCGACCTGGTGACATACAAGAACGGCCATCTCTACACCTGGGGACGCGAGATCCCCCTGCTCGCGGCCAAGGATCCCGGCGAGGTGCCGTGGGGCGACCTTGGGGTCGATTACGTGGTGGAGGCGGTCGGCCGGGATCGCTCGCGCGCCGAGATCGAGCGCCACCTCGAGGCGGGGGCGCGCCGGGTGATCCTGTGCGTGCCACCGCGGCAGCGGCCGGACATCTCGCTGGTGTACGGGGTGAACCACCAGCGACTCCGACCCGAGCACCGCATCGTCAGCAACGCCTCCTGCACCGCCCACTGCGCCGCACCGGTGCTGGCGACCCTGCACGAGGCCGTCGGTCTCGAGCGGGTGCACCTGACCGCCGTCCACGCCTACACCAGCACGCAGCGGCTGGCCGACGTTCCGGCGGACGATCTGAGGCTGTCGCGGGCGGCGGCGGAGAACATCGTCCCCTCCGAGACCAACGCGGCCGCCGTCCTGGAGGAGGTCCTGCCGCAGCTCGCCGGCCGTATCCACGCTTCCGCCCTGCGCGTGCCGCTTCCGAACGGGTCGATGGTCGACATGACGCTCTGGACCAGGAGGCCCGTCACCCGCGACGGCCTCAACGAGGTGATGCGGACGGCGGCGGCCGGCCCGTACCGGGGGATCCTGGAGTTCATCGAGGACCCGATCGTGTCGAGCGACATCGAGGCGAGCCCGCAGTCCTCGGTCTTCGACGCCCTCGCCACCATGGTTCTCGGCGGGAACCTGGTGAAGGTGATCGCCTGGTTCAACAACGGCTGGGGCTACTCGCACCGGGTCGTCGAGATCGTGGAGCGCTTCCGCGAGATGGACGCGCAGCGCGCGGAGACCCGCCCATGACAGTCCGGATCGGCATCAACGGCTTCGGGCGTATCGGCCGGACCATCTTCCGCATCGTGAGCGAGCGGCGGGACATGGAGGTGGTGGGGATCAACGACCTCTTCCCTCCCCGCGACCTCGCCTACCTGCTGCGTTACGACACGGTGATGGGGATCTTCGAGCAGGAGATCGGCTGGGAGGAGGGTGCGCTGCGGGTGGCCGGCCGGCGCGTTCCTCTCAGCAGCGAACGGGACCCGGGGCGGCTGCCGTGGGCCGCGCTCGGCGCCGAGATCGTGGTCGAGGCGACGGGGGTCCTGCGCAACCGTGCCAGCCTCGAGCCACACCTCAAGGCGGGGGCGAAGAAGGTGATCCTGACCGTGCCTCCCAAGGACGAGGTGGACGCCATCGTCGTGCTCGGCGTCAACGACGATGTCCTGACGCCCGAGTGCCGCATCGTCTCGAATGCCTCGTGCACGACGAACTGCCTGGCCCCCGTGGCCAAGGTGCTGGAGGAGAGCTTCGGGATCGAGCGGGGGTTCATGACGACCGTGCACGCCTACACGAACGACCAGCGGCTGGCGGACGTGGCGCACAAGGATTTCCGCCGCGCCCGCGCCGCGGCGCGCAACATGATCCCGACCACCACCGGGGCGGCCCGCGCCGTCGGCAAGGTGCTGCCGCAGCTCAAGGGACGATTGGACGGGCTGGCCGTGCGCGTTCCGGTGCCGGACGGATCGGTCGTCGACCTGGTGGTGCAGCTCAAGCGCGAGGCGACCGTCCAGGAGGTCAACGGGGCGATGCAGAAGGCGGCCGAGGGCCCGCTGAAGCGGGTGCTCGAGTATTGCGCCGAGCCGATCGTCTCCTCGGACATCATCGGCAACTCCCACAGCTCGATCTTCGATGCGTTGTCGACGCAGCGGATCGGCCCGCGCGAGATGCGCCTGCTCGCCTGGTACGACAACGAGTGGGGCTACTCGCACCGCGTCGTCGACCTGGCGGCCCGCCTGGCCGGGACGATCGCCTAGGAGACCGGGATGGCCGGACGGGAGGTGCGGGCCCTTCTCGAGTCGCTGCGCGACGTGTGCGAGGTCTCGCGGCGCGGCGAGGTGACGGTGCGCCACCCGGGGAGGCTCGACACCGGAACGATCGATCGGCTCGCCGCGCGGGCGGTCTTCGGGACGAGCGAGGAGACCGGCGCCGCCCGCTGGCTGTTGCGCGAGCTGGCCCGGCTCGAGGGTCTGCTCCCCGCCTCGATCCAGCCGCTCTACGAGGCGATGGGACGGGGAGAGGTCGGCGGCTTCACGACGCCGGCGCTCAACCTGCGCGGCCTGACCTACGACACGGCCCGCGCGGCGATACGCGCGCTGCTGAAGCTGGACGCCGGCCCCGTGGTCTTCGAGCTGGCGCGCTCCGAGATGGGTTACACCTTTCAGACGCCCTCCGAGTACGCCGCCCTGCTCCTGGCGGCGGCGTTGCGCGAGGGGTATCGCGGGCCGCTCTTCATCCAGGGGGATCACTTCCAGGTCAACGCGAAGAAATTCCACGCGGGCGGGGAGGTCCGCGAGACCGAGATGCGGGCGCTGCGGGAGCTGGTCCAGGAGTCCATCACGGCCGGCTTCTACAACATCGACATCGACGCCTCCACCCTGGTCGTGCTGGAGCGCGCCGGCCTGCGGGAGCAGCAGCGCGACAACGTCGCGACGCAGGCCGAGCTCACCGACCTGGTGCGACGACTGCAGCCGCCGGGTCTGGTGATCTCGGTCGGCGGCGAGATCGGCGAGGTGGGAGGGAAGAACTCGACACCGGAGGAGCTCCGCGCCTTCATGGATGGGCTGCGTGAGGATCTCGCCGGGCGGGACTCCGGCGCCCCGGGGATCAGCAAGGTCTCGATCCAGACCGGCACCACGCACGGCGGCGTGCCGCTGCCGGACGGGAGCGTCGCGAAGGTGACGATCGACTTCGAGTGCCTGCGCACGATCTCCGAGGTGGCCCGGCGGGAATACGGCCTGGCCGGGGCGGTCCAGCATGGCGCCAGCACGCTCCCGGCCGAGGCCTTCGGGGAGTTTCCGGGGCACGGGGCCGCGGAGGTGCACCTGGCGACGGAGTTCCAGAACATCGTCCTCGACCACCCGGAGTTCCCGCGCCCGCTCCGGGACGAGATCGACGGGTGGCTCGGGTCGAACTGCGCCGGTGAACGCCGGCCGGGGATGACGGACGAGCAGTTCCGCTACAAGACCCGCAAGAAGGCCTGGGGGCCGTTCAAGGCGCAGGTCTGGGGGCTGCCCGAGGCGACACGGGCCGCGCTGCGGGAGTCATTGCAGGCGAAGTTCGATTTCCTGTTCCGGCGTCTCGGTGTGGCCGGCGGTCGTGATCTCGTCGAGCGGCACGTCCGGCCGGTCGAGATCCGCACGCCGCCCCCCGCGGCGCTCACCGCGGCCTTCGCGGACTCCATGGGGAGGTGATCCGATGCCGTCGCCGCACCTTGGGATCCTGACGGGAGGAGGGGACGTCCCGGGGCTGAACGCCGCCATCAAGTCCGTCTACCGGGCGGCGCAGGATCGTGGCTGGCTGCGCAAGGGTGGCTCCGACGCCAACGTCACGGGGATCCTGCGCGGCTGGAAGGGGGTGGTCCAGATGAGCGAGGAGCCGGCGGAGAACGGCCTCCCCAGCACCCTCGCCCTCACCGACGAGATCGTCCGCACCGTCGACCGCTCCGGCGGCACGTTCCTGCACAGCTCCCGCACGCGCCCCGATCGTATCCGCTTCGAGAGCCTTCCGGCCGGCCTCAAGCGCCGTCGCGGAGAGCTGCGCCTGGTGGAGGGGCGGGACGATCTCTTCGACTTGACCGACCAGGTCATCGGCAATCTCCGGGCGGCCGGCATCGATCACCTCGTCGCCATCGGCGGCGACGACACCCTGGGGTACGCGCACACCCTCAATGCGCGCGGCTTCCCGGTCGTCGGCATCCCCAAGACGATGGACAACGACGTGCGCGGGACCGAATATGCCCTCGGCTTCAAGACCGCCCTGACCCGCGCCGACCAGTTCATCAACCGCCAGAGGACTCACCTCGGGTCCCACGAGACGGTGGGCGTGTTCCGGATCTTCGGACGCAACGCCGGCTTCACCGCCCTCGGCACCGCGATGGCGATCTCCGACATCCGCTGCCTGATTCCGGAGCACCGCTTCGATCTGGAGTCGCTGTGCCGCGTCGTCGACCAGGACTACCACCACAACGCAAGCCGCTACGCGCTGGTACTCTGCTCCGAGGGGGCGATCTGGGAGGGGGGGAGGATCGAGGAGCTGGGCCCGCCCGACGCCTATGGACATCGGAAGAAGTCGCACGTCGGGGAGAGCCTGGCCGAGGCGATGACGCGCCTGACCGGCCTGCCGACGCGGCCGCAGGACATCACCTATGATCTTCGCAGCGGCGACCCCGACACCCTCGACAAGATCGTCGCCAACACGTTCGGGACCCTCGCCGTCGAGCTGATCGCGCGCGGACAGACCGCGCGCATGGTCTGCATCCAGAACGGCGTCTACGGCCACGCCGCTCTTCCGGATCCGGCCCACGGCGCGCGGACGGTGGACGTCGCGACCCACTACGACATCGCCCGCTTCCGCCCCAAATTCTCCGGACTCCTCGACAAACCCCTGTTCTTCTGAGGTTCGCACAGCGAACCGGACCCGTCCCCGGCGAGCGCAGGGCACGGCGTCTCACACCGGGGAGAGTTCGGCGACGGCGCTCGGCGATCGAGGTTCTTGACATCCCCGAGAAAGGGGGTTACGGTGGGTGTGCCACGACAACCCATGCTTTCGTGACCCGGTCCTCCTCGAGTTTCCGAGTTGTCCGGGCCACAACAGTCGGTCCCAGGTGCCGGCGGGAGGTGTCAGATGCTCGAGCCAACCCCGGGCGGCAGCGTCCACCCGCAGTTCCCCAATCCAACCCCGACAGGACCAGGATTCGGCGGCGCGCCTGACGACCGGACGGAGCGGGTTCTCTCTCCGGCCGTGATCCACCTGCGCCGCCTCTACTATTACCTCGAACTCCTCGCGGCCGGCTACCGGCACGCCCTCAAGCCGGAGCCCCTCGTCCGGTCGCTGCGCGCCGAGCGCATCGCCCTCGGCATCGATCTGCCCGAGCTCGACACGGTGCCGCTCTGGTCGGTGCGTCGCCAGGACGGCAGCATGTCGATTCCGTTCATCGAGTTCATCCTGGGGCAGATTGGCGACTCCCTCGAGTCGTTCTGCGGGACCGTCGAGACGGCGCCCCCGCAGGCGATCGAGAAGCTGATGGACGACCGTCGCGCCGTCGCCGGGATG
>DASTNM010000305.1:0-3519 GCA_035762745.1 Candidatus Polarisedimenticolia bacterium | reverse complement strand
TTCAACCCCCAGTACTCGTGCGCCCGCAGGAGCTGCCTCACGACGTCCCGCTCCTCGTCTCGCTCGATGCGCACCAGGGCGATCGGCAGATCTCCGGAGATGCCGTAGGCCCAGAGCCCGGACGGGCCCCCGCGGTTCGTGGCCAGCACCTGAGCCGACGCGCGCAACGTACGATCCACGTATAGCAGGCGATTGGCCAGACGCTGGAAGAGATTCGCCTCGTCCTGGGTGATCCGGAGATGGTGCAGCTGGGCCTGAGCCTGTGTCCATGCCAGCGAGCTTGCCCGCTCGAACGTCGGCGGCTGACGATACTTATGGGCGATCTCGAGGGCCTCCTCCCGGGAGCGCGCCACGAGCGTCGTGAACACGAGACGCGCCGTCCCTTGAGGGGGAATCGCAACCCGGTACCGGAGGCTCACGATCGGATCCAGGACCGTCCCCGTCTTGTTCGAGAGGGGCCTCCCGTCGATCACGGAGAGCGGCGTCCGAATGCCGCGGCCCCGGCCCAGAAAGCGTGCGCGGTCGCTCTCGTACTGCAGCGCCCCAACCGTCTCTCCCTCGAGCGCGGCCAGGTGGGCGAGCCAGACCCGAGTCTCGTCCGCCGAGCGCGGGCGCCGCGTCGCCAGCAAGGTCCCGTGCGCGGGTACGAACTCCGTCTCCACGAAAAGGTTCGAGAAGGCGGGGTGGGCCTCGTCCGCGGCCTGAGGAGCCAGCACGACCTCGGCATAGGACGTAAAATCGATCTCACGCTCCCGGTTCTCGAGATTGGTCACAGTCAATCGACGCAACTCGGCGTCGTCCTCGGGGGAAACCACGATCTCGAGGGTGATCGAAAGGGACGGGTCCCGCTGCATGATCTTGGCCCGGTCCTCGGAATAGACGACATCGTAGTGGTCCACTTCGGTTCCGCACGGCTGGAACCCGGCGGACCAGACGTCGCCGGTTTCCACGTCTCGTAAGAAGACGAATGTCCCCCAGCAATCACGCGTCGTGTCCTCCCGCCAGCGGGTGACGGCAAGGTCACCCCACCGGCTGAACCCGGAGCCCGCTGCCGTGAGCATGACCGTGTAGCGGCCGTTGGAAAGTAGATGGGTGCGGGGAGTGATGTCGTGCGGCGATTCGAACCGCCGCAGGGTGGCGGGAACGAGATCGCGGACGTGCGCCGCCTCCAGCACCTCCTCGCCCCGAGGCCGGGTCACGGCTACCGAACGCGGCGTCCGTTCCTGGAGCAGGAGCTCCGCGGCCTGCACCATGGGATGGGAGTGGAAGCGCCTCTGGGTCGCCCCGTCGTGGACCACGTTCGCCAGGGAAACGACGGTCATCCCCTGGTGATGGGCCATGTAGGCGCGGACCACTCCCACCCGGGCCTTTTCCGGCAACCTCGAGGGGGTGTAATCGAGCGCCTCATAGAACCCGTAGGCGCCTCGGGCTCCGGCCTCCTCGAGGCGGGCGAAGTTGTCCAGGGCGGCCCTGGGATCCACCATGGCCGCGAGCGCGGTGGCGTAGGGAGCCACCACCACGTCCTCGAAGAGCCCTCGCTTGAGCCCCAGGCCGGGCACGCCGAAATCCGAGTACTGGTAGGTGAGCTCCGCATCGCGCACGTTGTAGGCCGATTCGGAGATCCCCCAGGGGACCCCCCGTTCCGCGCCGTACCGGATCTGGCGCCCCACCACGAGGCGGCACGTGAGATCCAAAAGGCTCCGGGCGGGCTGCCGCATCACGAGAAGCGGCATCAGGTATTCGAACATCGACCCGGACCAGGAGACGAGGGCCGCGCCTCGCCCCACCGGCGTGAGAGACCGGCCGAGGAGGAACCAGTGCTGGGGCGAAACGTCGCCCTTGGCGATGGCAACGAAGCTGGCCAGCCGGGCCTCTGAGGCAAGCAGGTCGTAGCCGCTGGGATCGAGCGTGCCGTCGGCCACGCGGTAGCCGATGGAGAAGAGCTTGCGGGAGGAATCAAAGAGGAACTGGAAGTCCATGGTCTGGACCATCCCTTCGGCGAGCAAAGCGAGGCCGGAGAGCCGGGGCCAGAGGTCGGCAGCCTCCAGGTCGCGGGCATGGCTCCGGACGGAGCCTCGAACGGCCCCCGCCCAGGTCAGAATTTCGGATCGGGACTCGTCATCGACCTCGGTTGCGAGATTGCGGGCGATGTCCAGGAGACTCTCCGCCAGGGACTCCAGCTCCCTGAGCCGGCTGACCCATTCGGGAAGGGACGTCGGGGGATCCTGAAGAGCGGCCGACATCGCAGTCGCGGCCTCGCGCAACTGCCCCGCGGTGACCACCTGCGCGCGCCGGGGATGCTGGGCCTTGGCAACCGAATCGAGGATCAGCTGGAGGGCGTCCCGGATTCCGTCGAGGGTCTCAGGGCCGAAGAGGGGGCGATGCATGAGCTCGCGACATGCTTGAGCCAGGGCGATCAGGTGCCCGGCCAGATTGCCGCTGTCCACGGTGGACACATACATGGGATCCAACGGCCGGAGGTTCCGGGTGTCGTACCAGTTGATGAAGTGGCCGCGGACGCGGTGCAGGCTAGTCATGGTCTCGAGCGTGGCCTCGAGCCGTTCCGCCATGTCCAGAATTCCGATCCAGCCGAAATCGTGGGCGACCGTCATGCTAAGCAGATAGAGCCCCAGATTCGTCGGCGACGTGCGGTGGGCTTCGGCAGGCTCGGGGTCTTCCTGGAAGTTGTCCGGCGGAAGGGCGTGATCCTCCTGGTCCACGAACGCCTCGAAGAAGCGCCAGCTCCGGCGGGCGATGAGCCGCAAAGTGCGCGCCTCCTCGGAGGAGAGAACCTGTGACTTCGCGATCTTCAAGGGGACGCTTATCCGCCATGCGAAGATGGGTGACAACACCCAGAGGAAAACGAACGGCACGGCCACGGGCCAGGCTCGTGGTTTGAGCACGACGAAGAGCAAGCCGGCTCCGGCGGCCAGGAACACGCCCCGGCGGAGGTGCCGGTAGAAGGCCAGAAGCCGCAGATCGGCTCCGTAGCCCGCCTGCGCGGCCGTCACCCACTCGAGGAGGTTCCGTTTCGTGACGTAGAGCCGGCCGAGAGTGCGGATCGTGGCGTCCACCATGAGCCAGGCCTGGTGGGCCAGCATGGTGATGGCAAGGAGTGTTTGCGACAGGGCCACAAAGATGTCGTGGCCCACGGCGCGCAAATGGCTTCGCTTCGAGATCCCCCAGCGCCGGGGGATGAGGCCGTCGAGAACCGGGATCACGGCTGACACCACGACGGATGAGACGAACAGACCGGTCCAGAGGAGCGGAGGAACGGCGGGCAGGATCCACGAGGCCACCGCGACCAGGAACGCCGAAGGCGCGGCGAGGCTCCGACGAAGATTGTCCACCATTTTCCAGCGGCCCAGCGTGGGGACGCGAGCCCTCTGTTTGTTGCCCGCGACGTCGCGCGCGTGGCCCAGGATCCAGGGCAGGAGCTGCCAGTCACCCCGCACCCATCGATGGTGGCGGCGGGCGGCCACCTCGTAGTTGGTGGGGAATTCCTCGAAGAGATTGACA
>DASTNM010000304.1:0-5258 GCA_035762745.1 Candidatus Polarisedimenticolia bacterium | reverse complement strand
CGAAATCGTCTCCTGGATCCTGATGGCCGCCGTGCTGGGCGCCCTCGACCGGGCGCTCGCGACCGAGGTGGCGACGGTCCGCCGCCGGATCCTCTGGGGACTGCTGCCCGCGCTTCAGATCCTCTGGGTCAATATCCAGTCGCTTTTCATTCTCGGTCCGGCGTTCATGGCGCTGGCGTTGATCGCGGCGCTGGTCGGACTGCTGCGCCGGCCGGCGCCGGCGGGGGCGCCGGAGCGCGCCGTCGACATCCTGGTCGGCCTGGCCGCCGGCGCCGTCGCCTCGCTCGCCAATCCGTACGGCGCGGCGGCGATCCGCCTGCCCTTCGAGCAGCTCTTCAGCCATCTCGGCGGCCGGAGCCTGCTGTCGCAGACCATCGTGGAGTTCCAGCCGACCCTGCTGGCGCGCCCGGTCACACCGTCGATCATCGCTTTCGAGGCTTTCGTTCTCCTGGCCGCTCTCGTCTTCCTGGTCAATCTCCCCAGGGTGCGCGCCTGGGATCTCCTGGTGGCCGCCGCCACGCTCTACCTGGCGCTCAAGGCGCGCCGCAACATCCCGCTCTTCGTCATCGCGGCGACGCCGATCCTCCTGCGACAGGGCGCCGCCACGGCGGCGGCCTGGCGCGTCGTGCGGCGGGCCGGGTGGCCGTTCCATCTCACCTGGGGGGCGCTGCGCGATCCGGCCGCCGGCCGGACCGGACGGATGGCCGCCGTCACGGCGCCGGCGCTCGTCGCCGTCCTCGGTCTCGGGCTGACCGCCGACGTCGTCTCGAACCGCTTCTTCCTGCGTGTGCCGACCGAGCGCTGGTGGGGAGTCGGCGAGATCCCGGACTACTTCCCCGAAGAGGCGGCGGACTTCGTCGAGTCGTCCAGGGCCCCGGGGGAGACCTTCCATCCCCTGTGGGCCGGCGGGTTCCTGATCGACGCCTGGGAAGGGGACCGGCGCGTCTTCATCGACGGTCGCAACGATCCCTATGTCGGCGGGGTCCTCGAAACTTACTTGAAGACGATCGGCGACCCGGCGGTCTTCGAGGACACGGCGCGGCGCTACCAGATCACGATGGTCCTCTGGCCGCACCAGCGTGCCCTCGAGGGGAGGGCGCTCCTGGCCCATCTGGCGCACGGGAGGGGCTGGACCCTCGTCCATCTCGATCCGGCGGCCGCCGTCTACATGAGGTCCGATCTCGCGCCGACGGGCCTGCCGGCGGGCGGCCACCCCGAAAGCGGTCCGAGCCGCGGCGAGGTCTACGCCGACCTGGCGCGCCGCCTCGACGAGGCCCCTTTCCACGGGCCGCCCCTCCGCGAGATCGCCCTGGGAGAGTTCTTCAGCGTGACGGGGGATCCGCCCGGGGCGGTGTTCTTCTTCCGCCGCGCCCTGGACAGGCTGCCCCGAAGCGCTCCGCTGCTGCACGATTACGCCCTGGCCCTCGAGCGGCAGGGGCGCCGCGAGGAGGCGCGGCGGGCGCACGAGGCGGCGGTCGAGGCCGACCCGGGGTTTCTGCCGTCTCTCGAGGCCCTGGGGACGCTGCTCATGCAGGAGGGTCGAATCGACGAGGCGAGGCGCCGACTCGACGCGGCCTACGGCGCCGGCGACCGGAGCGTCGCGGTCATGACGGGGCGGGGACGACTCTTCGAGCAGGAGGGGCGGCTCGCCGAGGCGGTGGCCGCCTATAAAGATGCGCTGCTCTCCGCGCCGCGGAGCGCGGTGCTCCTGCGGGAGGTGGCCCTCTTCCACGTGCGCCACCACGAAGCGGAGGCGGCGCTCCCTTACTATGCCCGGGCGGCGGAGGCCGACCCGGACGATCCGGCGACGGCGCGCGAGATGGCGGAGCTTCTGGAGGGACTGGGCCGGCTCTCGGCCGCCCTCGACGTGGCGCGCGACGCGGCGCATCGGGCGGTCGGTCGGCTCGAGGAGGGATCGTCGGAAGGGGGAGGGGAGGAGGACCGGCGCCTGATCCGGGTGGCGGCGCGCCTGGAGGCGCGCGCCGGCAACCCGCAGAGAGAGTCGGACTGGCTGGCGGCCCTGGAGCACGCGGGCCCGCCGCGCGGCTCTAGTCCAGAGCGTTGATGACGCCGCGCGGCAGGTAGCCGAAATGCTCCAGGTAGGCGGTGGTCACCACGAAGCTCCGCATCTCGTCGGAATCGAAGCTGCGCGGTGGGTTCGGAACGGCAACGCGAATCTGGTGTGTCTCGCCCTCGATGGTGATGATGTATTCGATCGTCATCGCTTCCACCTCTCGCTTCACCGTCGTCCTTGGCTGTGATTAGGATCCGCTCATTGGATGCGGGAGACCACAGATCGTTTCCAGGCGGCGCGGAGATCGTGCAGCGGGGCGGAGCGGGATCTCAGTGGGCGCGGACGAAGTCGCGCAGGGCGGCCTCGGCGGCGGCGTGGTCGGGGTAGTCCGCCTCGTGGTCGGGGCTCTGGACGCCGAGCTGGCGGGGGAGCTGGACGATCGTGAGACGCCAGCCGCCGGCGCGACGCTCCATGAGGATGTCGTACGACTGCCCCTGACGGCTCTCCAGGCGCCGCCTGATCGGCCCGCGCGGCTCGGCGACGGCTGCGGGCTGCGCCGCCTTCGGTGCCGCCTCGGGCGGGGCCGCCGCCGGTGCGGCGGGAGCGGGGCTCGCCGGCGCCGGGGCCGGCTCCTCGGCCATCGCCAGCTTCACCTCGGCGAGCCATTCCTTGTAGGCCTTGGCAAGGGCCGGCTCCGGCTGCGTGAATGCGAGTCCCATCGCCGGGCTGCCGCCTGAATTGCCGCCGCTCCAGGTGATGCGCGCGCGCAGGCGGACGGCGTGGCGCGGGAACTGCACGAAGACGTTCAGGATGGAGTGGATCGGAAAGCTCTCGGGCGATTCGACGCGCAGGCCCCCCTCGGAGATGTCGACCACGGTGCCGCCGCACATCCGTGCCTCGGTGCCGAAGCGGACCGGAAGACGGCGTTGGATGCGCGGCTTCTTACGCCTCTCGTGGGGTTCGCGGGACGACATGCCGGCCCCCTCCTGCGCTCGACGAACAATCTAGCCGATCGACGGCGCGGGCGCCAGACCGAATGGTGCTACCATCGTCCCGGCTCCCGGACACGCGGGAGGAGCATGATCGGAGGTGCGTCATGGCAGCCAAGAAGAAGGTCCTGATGGTGATCGCCCCCGAGGGATTCCGGGACGAGGAGTACCGCGAGCCGCGCCACATCCTCGAAAAAAAGGGATGCGAGGTGACGGTGGCCTCGACGACCACGCGCCCGTCGAAGGGGATGCTCGGGATGATCGTGACGCCCGATACGACCCTCGACAAGGTGCGCGCCGGCGACTTCGACGCGGTGATCTTCGTCGGCGGGCATGGCGCGGAGACCTATTACGACGACAAGCGGGCGCACCTCCTGGCGGTCGAGAGCGTGAAGGGCGGCAAGCCGCTCGGCGCCATCTGCGTCGCGCCCACCATCCTGGCCAACGCCGGGGTCCTGAAGGGGAAGATGGCGACCGTCTGGCCGAGCCAGTCGAAGGCGCTTCTGTCGGGCGGGGCGAACTACACCGGCCAGCCGGTCGAGAAGGACGGCTCGATCATCACGGCCGACGGCCCGACCTCGGCGGTCAAGTTCGGCCAGGAGATCGCCAGGGCCCTCGGCCTCTGATGCGGCTCCGGCGGGCTCTGCCGGCGGTCGTCGTCCTGGCAATCCTGGCGCCGGGCTGCGGATCGCGCCAGGCGCAGGCGCCCCCTCCGGCACCTCCGAAACGGTTCCCGGCGCCGATCTTCGACGGCCTCTGGCTCGGGATGACGCGCGCCGAGGCGGCCCGGACCCACCCGATCCGACCCGCCCTGACAGCGGCCGGCAAGAACCGGCTGGTCTGGGTCTACGATCGGCCGGGTGATTTCACGACCGATCTGACGTTCGCCGAGAACACCGAGAGCGCGCCGCTGCAGCGGATCGACGTCCACTTCGGACGCAGCCCCGCCTCTCCCGAGGAGTACATCGCCCGCTTCGAGACGACCCTCGGCGCACCGGAGGTCCGGCGCCGCAAGGCGGTGAACAACGCCTACGGCGACCAGAGCAACGAGCAGTACGACACCATCTGGTCCGACGCCCGCCAGTACGTCTTCCTGACCGAGCGGGTGCCTCTCGGCGGGCGCAACCCGCGCTCGGTCTACTACCTGACCGTGAAGCTGAAGGAGCTTCGCGCCACCGGGCCGCCGACGGGGTACGTCCCCCCGCCGCCCCCGAAAGGAAAGGACGGCAAGCCGGTCGAGGAACCGATCTTCTGATGGCGCTGGAGCTGTACGAGATCTTCTGGTCGCACTTCTGCGAAAAGTCCCGCTGGTGTCTCGACTTCAAGCGGCTGCCCCACCTTCGCGTGCGGGTCAATCCATTCACGCGCCGCGAGGCGAGGGCCCTGGGGGCGCGCGGCGACGTCCCGGTGCTGAGGGACGGCGAGCGGGTCGTCGTCGGCTCGGACGCCATCGCCGCCTACCTCGAGGTCAAATGGCCCGAGCCGCCGCTGTTCCCGGCCGATCCGGCGGCGCGCGCCGAGGTCCTGGCGCTGGAAAAGAGATGTGACGAGCTTCTCGGCCCCGACGCCCGCCGGGTCGCCTACCAGGTGGCGCTCGAGAACCGGTCGCTTCTTCTCGGGACGCTTCTCTGGAGCCGTGCCCCGAAGCGCTGGCTGAACGGGCCACTGCTGCGTTTCCTCGAGCCGCGCCTGCGCCGGAAGTTCGCCATCCATCCAGAGCAGATCGAAGAGAGCCGGCGGCGGCTGCGCGCGCTGCTCGCCGAACTTCAAGAGCGTCTGCGGGGTCGGCGTTTTCTCGTGGGAGACGGACTGACACTGGCCGATATCACCGCCGCCTCTCTCATGGACCCGCTGGAGATCGTCCCGGAGTTCGTCCGCGACCCCGCCTGGGCGTCTCTCTTCGAGTGGAAGCGCCGGCTGATGAGGGCGCACCGCCGCGACCAGCGCGTCCCCTGGATCACCGGGCCGCCGCCCCCCGGCTACCCGGTCCCCGACGGCGGCACGGACGGTCCATCGGCTCCCGGATCGCACCCCCGCCCGGATCGGCGCGACGCCAGCCTCACGGCGTGAAGGTGCGGAAGTAGTCGCAACCGGAGTAGCTGGCGCGCTGCGCCTTCCCCCGAACAATCGAGTCGAACCGCAACCGCTCCGCCGTCGGCTGCTCGTCGCCGACGCGGAAGAGACCCGGCGCCGCCGGCGCCAGCCCACTTTCCTCGCCTTCCGGGTCCACCATCAGCAGCTTCCCTTTGCGCAGC
>DASTNM010000303.1:0-5121 GCA_035762745.1 Candidatus Polarisedimenticolia bacterium | reverse complement strand
CGACCTCTCGCCTCTCTACAAGTGCGTCGTGAGCGGCCGGGACGCGCGCAAGCTCATGGACCGTGTGGTGACGCGCGACATCGGCCGGGTCGCCGTCGGTCAGGTCGTCTACACGCCCTGGTGCGACGAGCACGGCAAGGTGATCGACGACGGCACGGTGCAGCGCCTGGCGGAGGACCGCTTCCGCCTGACGGCGGCCGACCCGACCCTGCGCTGGCTCAGGCAGAACGCCTTCGGCATGCAGGTCACGGTCGAGGACGAATCGGAGAAGGTCGCCTGTCTGGCCGTGCAGGGTCCGACCGCGGCCCGGATCCTCCGGAAGGTGGCGGAGGCCGACATCGACACCCTGAAGTACTTCCGCATCACCAGCGGCCGCCTCGGCGGCGTGCCGGTCGAGATCTCGCGCACCGGGTACACCGGCGACCTCGGCTACGAGATCTGGATGCCGTGGAGCGAGGCGGTGAAGGTCTGGGACGCGCTGATGGACGGCGGCCGGCAGTTCGACCTCCACGCGGCCGGCATGCTGGCGCTGGACGTGGCGCGCATCGAGGCGGGCCTGCTCCTGATCGAGGTCGACTACACCAGTAGCCGCCGTGCGGTGATCGAGGCGCAGAGGTTCACGCCCTACGAGATCGGCCTGGGGAAGCTCGTGAGCCTCGAGAAGGAGAGCTTCATCGGCCGGACGGCCCTGGTCGAAGAGCAGCGCCGGGGCCCGAAACGGCAGCTCGTGGGGCTGGAGATCGACTGGACCGACGTGGAGGCGCGCTTCGAGGAGGCCGGTCTCGCCCCGCAGGTCCCCGCCACCGCCTCCCGCGCCGCCGTGCCGGTCTACTCCGGCGGAGCGCAGGTCGGCAGGGTGACCTCCTCCACCTGGTCACCGACGCTCAAGAAGATGATCGCGCTGGCGACTGTCGGCGCCGGGCACGCCGCCATCGGCCACCGGCTGCAGATGGAGATGACGGTCGAGGCGGTGCGCAAGAAGGTCTCGGCGACGGTGGTCAAACTCCCGTTCTTCAGCCCGCCGCGCAAGTCCGCCACACCTCCGGCCTGAGGGCGGCGCGTCACGGATCGAGAAGCGCGCCTCAGACGAGGCGGCGCGGCGCGCGGTCCTGCCAGCGGCGCCGGCGGATCGTCCGGCCGTTCTCCAGAAGAGTGCAGGTGACGTCGAACAGGAACTCGGTCCCGGTGCTGCGCAGGGACCCCTCGCCGCGCGCCTCGACCGTGCGACCACGCGAGCGCCCCCGGTAGAAAGACTCCACCTCGAGCGCGGCGGCCGCCGGGTTGCGGTCCTCCACGCGCGCCGTGAAGACCTGCCCCTCGGCGGCGGTGATCCCGGCGGGATGCTTCGTGATCTCCCAGCCCCGCTCGAGCCGGAAGGTCTGCGCCTGTCCCGCCTCGTCGCGCGTCACCTGCCAGCCGAACGGCGTGTCGCGCGACTCAGCCTCGATCGGATACTCCCTGGCGGGCGGCCTGCGGAACTCCGGCCCCGGCAGCGAGCGTCCCGTCCAGACCGGCAGGTCGATGTGGGACGGCCGGTCCCCGCCACAGTGAAGGGTCGTCGTCATCGCGTGGGGGGAGGGCCAGACGACCGGCCAGTCGGCGTTGACGACGACCACCCGGATGCGATGCGCGCGATCGAAGATCCAGCCGGTGCAATGCAGCTCGACCTCGATCTCGTAAACCTCCCCGGGGACGAGCGGCTCGGGGGCGGTGTGGCCGCCGCGGTGGGTGCCGTTGAGCACCCCCTTGGAGACGTAGTGCGAGGTGCCGTCGGGAGCCAGGTCGCACAGCCGCACGATCCAGTTCGCCACCGGCGCCGTCGCCGAGACGAACAGGCGGGCCTTCGGGAAGCCCAGGATCTCGAGCGGCACCTGGAGCGGCTCGCTGTCGAATGAAAGGCCGTAGACGTCGTCCTGCCTCTGGTCCATGCCGTAGGTGCCGTCGCCGTTCGGGGCCCAGGTCTTGCTTCGGGTGCCGACGCCGGGGCGGTACTTCAGATCGAGGGCCGCGCCGCGCCCGGAGCTCTCCGCCAGCCGCCCGCCGCGGCCCGGCCGCGCCGCGTCGGAGGCGTCGTCCCGCAGGGCCGCCTGCCGCGGGTCGGGGACGAGGAACCGCCGCTCCGGCGGCGCAAAGGCGCTCTCCGGCCAGGCGTCGAGGTGGCGCCACTCACCGGGCACGTCCTGCAATTCCGCCAGCCGCAGCGACGGCTCGAACCATCTCATGGCGTAACTGGTGACCCGCGGCTGGTCGAGGATGCCGGTGTCGCGCCCCTTGAGCCACTGGTCCCACCAGGGCAGGAGCATCTGGGCGCGGAAGTCGATCTGCGGGCCGGGGTGCGGATCGTCCGGATAGCTGTGGGGCCAGGGCCCGACCAGCCCCTTGGTGATCGCCGGGGCGTGGCGCATGATGCGCGGCACGAAGTTGTGGTACCCGTCCAGCCAGCCCCCCATGAGGAAGGTCGGGATCTTCAGGCGGCCGTAGTCGGGCCGCAGCGAGCCGCGCCGCCAGTAGGGTCCGTCCGTCTGCTCGCGGATCCAGCGCATGTACCAGGGCGGGGTGTCGAAGCGGTCGCGCGCCGCCTGCGTGCGCACGTCGAAATCGGGGGCGGCCGGCATGACGTTGGCGGCGACCATCGCCACCGACCAGGTGTTCTCGAACAGGTGCATCGCCCCGCCGAAGTAGTGCACGTCGTCGGTGTAGCGATCGTCGGTCCCGGCCGCGGCGGCGATCGCCTTGAGAGCCGGCGGGTTCATCGCGGCGATCTGCACCGAGTTGAACGCCCCGTACGAGATGCCGGTCATGCCGACGCTTCCGTTGCACCAGGGCTGCTTCGACAGCCAGTCGATCACGTGCAGAGTGTCCTCGTGCTCCTCGACCGAGTACTCGTCCTTCGGGAAGCCCTCCGAGGCGCCGGTGCCGCGCACGTCGAGCCTGAGGCCGGCGTAGCCGTGCCGGGCGTAATAGCCGTGGCGGTCGAGGTCGCTCAGGAGGTAGTCGTCGTCCTTCCGGTAAGGCAGCACCTCGAGGATCGCCGGGACCTTCGCGGCGGCGGAGACGGTCTCGGGGAGGTAGAGGGTCGCCGCCAGGTGGATGCCGTCCGGCATCCGCAGGCGGAGGTACTCGATGCGCACCCCGGGGATGCGGACCGGGAGGGAGCGGCCGGGAGAGACGCGGATCGCCGCGGCGTCCGCCGCGGCCAGGCCGCCCCGCGCCGGACGGATCACCGGCAGGCGGGATTCGGCCGCGGTGCTTCCCATCCGGTCGCGGAGCGATCCCGCGACGGCGAGTCCTCCGGCGGCCAGCCCCAGCCGCCGGAGGAACCATCGTCGCGAGTTCATCCCCGCGCTACGGGCAGGAGAGCGGGGCGATACGGATCGGTGTCGTGACCACGCCGCTCGCGCTGACGAGCCGCGACCTGCCGAGCGCGTCCTTGGCCCCGGCCACCGTCGAGCTGTGGCCGACCAGGAAGTACTGGGCGGCGCCGACGGCCGGCTGGGGGTCGGTGGCCGGTATCGGATAGGAGACCGTCGACGGGACGGCGGCCCCCACCCCATAGTCACAGCGCAGCGTCGTCAGCGTGGTGAGGTTGATGTCGGGCGCCGGCGGGGTCGCCGCGGTCAGGACCGACCCGCGGAAGGCGTCGTATCCCGTAAGCGGCGCCGGCTGCTGGCGCGCCGGCCAGGAGAGCGTCGTGATCCCCGTGGTCCGATCGTGGGTCACCGTCAGCGCGATCTCCTGGCCGTCTCCGTTGTAGATCTGCACCGCCTGGCTGGCGCCGGTCGCCGTCGTGCAGGACGGGTCGCTGCTGCAGCGCACCAGGACCTGGTAGGTCGCGTCGGAGGTCGGCGCGTCCTTGTAGTAGGGGTTCGCCGCGTAGTCGCGGGCGATGGCGCCGTTCTTCAGGAATTTGAACTCGGTGGCGCCATTCACGCAGAGGCCCGGGTTGGTGGTCTTCGAGGCGTTGAAAAGAAGCGTCTCGCCGCTCTCGAAGACGCCGTCGCCGTTGGTGTCGGTCGGAATCGGCAGGGAGACGACGTACCCCTGGTCTCCGAGGCTCTCGTTGCAGTTCGCCCCCGCGATCGACGGGCAGGTCGGGGTGGCGGGCGGGTCGATGTCGGCGACCGGCGAGGCCTGGCTCTCGACCACGCCCGTCACCTCGATGTTGTCCACCCACCAGCCGTCGTCGTGCATGCTGGTGGCCCAGCTGGTGTAGCCGACGTAGTCCTGTGTGGTGTTATTGAGGGCGAACTCCCATCCCTCCGCGATCCAACGGATCTGCACGCGGGCGCCGAGGAAGTTGGCGAGCTGGAACTGGCTCTGCACCCAGAGGGCGCCGGTCCCCGGCGAGGGGGCCAACTCTCCCTGTCTGCCGGGCCCCGGGCAGCCCCAGGTGGTGTCGGTCCCCCAGGCGTTGCCGCAGTGCGACCAGACGCCGAGCGGATGGCACATCGTCTCGTGCACGCCGCGGGGCGCGGGCGCGGCGGTGCCGGTGTCGGTCGGGGTCAGGTTGCAGTAGGTGGTCGTCGGGCCGTACCAGCTCCAGATGATCGGGATGTGGTCGTAGACGTTCACGAACGGCACCAGCTTGTCCCAGGGGCCCCAATCGTCGATCAGCGGGTCGGCGTTCAGGTCGGAGCGGATCTGCACGTCGCCGTAATCGACCGCCGTCCCGGCCGGCATGTTGGTGCAGCCGCCGCTGCGGCCGCCGCAGGAGGAGTCCATCATGTCGGCGATGTGGTAGAAGCTGAAGAGCAGATCCCCCGCCACCGGGAGCGGCGTCAAATTGATCGGGTTCGTCGTGTAGGCGGCCAGCTCGCGGAACGCCGTCGTATCCCCCACCCGCGTCAACGCGTCCGTGTGCCGCCCGTAATGCAGTGAGTTCGGGCCCGAGAGCGCCAGCTGCCCTTTCGCCGGCGTCTTCAATAAGGCGGTCGAAGAGCCGGCGACATGCAGGTCGGGGCAGAGCGCACCGGACGGGCAGTGGATGTGCCAGTCCATGTCGTTGTCCGGATCGGCCCGGCAGCCCGGGTCGAGCGGAGGGACGATGAAGCCGGCGCAACCGAGGGCGGTCAGGACGTTGATACCACCGGTCGCGGTACCGACGGTGTATCCGAACGTGTC
>DASTNM010000302.1:0-7111 GCA_035762745.1 Candidatus Polarisedimenticolia bacterium | reverse complement strand
GCTGCGGGTCGAGATCATGGCGCGGCTGTCGCCGCTCTTCGAGGGGGGCAAGGTGGTGGACGTGCTGTTCTCCGACTTCGTGGTGCAGTGAGCGGGAAGCGACGGCTCAGCGACGCGTGGCCGGATCGGGCAGGTTCCCGGCGCTCCGGTTGGCGCGCGCGATCTCGTCGAAGATCTCCTGGCGGTAGATCGAGACCTCGGAGGGGGCCTCGAACCCGAGACGAACGACGCCCGGGGAGATCTCGATGATGGTGATGCGGGTCGAGTTGCCGAGCACGATGCTCTCACCCGGCTTCCGGGTCAGGATCAGCATGGAGTCCTCCAGAAGCAAGATGCGTACCTCGCCGCGGCGCGGACGTAAGTCGTCCAGGATGAGCCACTTGATCTACGGCAGGTGTTTTTCTCACGGGCCACCGTCGGAACCCCGACAGGAGGCGCATGACGCCATCGCCGGGTCGCCGTCGGCTCAAGAAAGCGTTCGGGCGCGCCGATGCTGAAACCGATGCCCGGGGAGGATTCCCGATGAGCGAGGATCCGCTGGCCAGGATCCTGGTCGAGCGGCAGCTCCTGCCACCGGTCGACACGGCCGAGCTCCTGCGCCGGGCGCGCTCCGAGAACCGCTTCCTCGAGGATCTCCTGACGCAGGAGAAGCTCTTCACCCGGGCGCAGCTCCTGGAGATCCTGGAGAACCATTACTTCTGCCCCTCCATCGATGTGCGCCGGCAGCCGTTCGACGTTGCGGTCCTGCGGCTGGTGCCGCGCCGCCTGGCGGAGCGGCACCTGATCCTGCCGGTGTCGACCGACGACGAGTCGGTCAAGATCGCCCACTCCGATCCGGACGACAGCCGGGCGCGCGACGCCATCGCCCCCTTCCTCAGGCGCCCCGTGGTCAAGATGGTGGCCCTCCGCACCGATCTGCGCGAGACGATCGAGCGCCACTACTCGCGCCTGGCACGCGAGCTCGGGACGGCAGACGGCCGCCGCGCCACGCCCCGGATCGCCGCCGAGGGCGCCGCGACGGGGCCGGTGAGTCAGACTGAGGCCGGCGCGAAGGACCTCCTCGTCAATCTCGATCCGGGCGATCCCGTCGCCCTGGTGACGCGGGTGATCGAGGAGGCCGAGCGGTCGGGGGCGACCGACATCCACCTCGAGCAGCGGGAGGAGGATCTCACGATCCGCTTCCGGCTCGACGGCATCTTGAAGACGATGGCGCGTCTGCCGAAGGAGATCGGCGCAGTCGTCACCTCACGCCTCAAGGTGATGGGGCAGATGGACATCTCCGAGCGCCGCGTGCCGCAGGACGGCCGCCACACGGTGCGCCGCGGCGAGACCCTCCTCGACCTGCGCCTGTCGTCCCTGCCGTCGCAATTCGGGGAGAAGATCGTCATCCGCCTGCTGCGCAAGAACACCTCGCTCCTGAATCTCGACAACCTCAAGATGCCGCCGGCGGTGCGCAAGCTGCA
The DNA here is from genome assembly GCA_035762745.1 of Candidatus Polarisedimenticolia bacterium. Taxonomy (GTDB): domain Bacteria; phylum Acidobacteriota; class Polarisedimenticolia; order Gp22-AA2; family Gp22-AA2; genus DASTNM01. The sequence continues at coordinate 5,648 of DASTNM010000302.1, read as the reverse complement.
CGAGGAGATGATCAAGAGCCCGATGGGCTTCTTCCTCGTCACCGGGCCGACCGGCAGCGGCAAGACGACGACCCTCTACAGCACGCTGATGTCCCTCGACCTCGAGACGACCAACATCGTCACCCTGGAGAACCCGATCGAGTACTCGATCAAGGGGATCACGCAGGTGCAGATCCAGGAGGCCGCCGGGCTGACCTTCGCCTCCGGGTTGGAGTCGATCCTCAGGCAGGACCCGAACGTCATCCTGGTGGGGGAGATACGCGACGGCAAGACGGTGGAGATCGCCTGCCGCGCCGCCCTCACGGGGCACAAGGTCTTCAGCACGCTGCACACCAACGACGCCTGCCAGGCAATCACCCGCCTCCTCGACATGGGCTGCCTGCCCTACCTGATCACCGCCACGGTGCGCGGGGTTCTGGCGCAGCGCCTGGTGCGCGTCATCTGCGAGTCGTGCGTGGAGGGCTACGAGGCGAGCGAGAGCGAGATCACGATCCTCGGCTATCCCGAGACGCGCACGCTGCACCGGGGGGCCGGCTGCGCGCGCTGCCACGGCACCGGCTACTTCGGGCGCCGGGCGGTCTTCGAGTACCTGCGACTGGAGGACAACCTGCACCGCCTGATCCTCGAGCGCGCCTCCCCCTACGCCATACGCCAGGCGGCACAGCGCAACGGCATGATCCTGATGTCCGAGTTCGCCAAGAAGGCGGTCCTGGCGGGGACGACGACGGTCGCCGAGGTGCAGCGCGTGCTGCTCTCCGACGAGGGGCGCGAGCAGCTCTGCCGCAAGTGCCAGCGGGTGGTCAGCCTCGACTTCGCCGTCTGCCCGTACTGCCAGCAGGTGCTCAAGGAGAACTGCGGCCAATGCAGGAAGACGATCGAGCCGGGCTGGGAGGTCTGCCCGAGCTGCGGTCACGACATCGAGCGAACCTGGGAGCGGATCTACTGCCGACGCTGCATGGCGCCCCTGGAGCAGGAAGGGGGCGCCTGCCCCTATTGCGGAGGAGAGGATCGGTGACGACGGACTCGATGGCGACCGGCATCCACGGCCTCGACCATCTGCTCGAGGGAGGGATCCTGCGCGGCAACAGCCTGCTGATCGAAGGGCCTCCTGGAAGCGGCAAGAGCACCCTCGGCGTGCGCATCCTGTACGAGGGGGCGGTGCGCTTCGGCGAGCCGGGCCTCATCATCTCGTTCGAGGAATTCCCGAAACAGCTCTACCAGGAGGCGATGAACCAGGGAATGGATCTGCAAGCCCTGGAGAAGGCGAACAAGCTGCGCGTCGTCTGGACCCCCCCGGCGCGCATCCTGGAGGGGTTCAGCGGCCGCGACGACCTGGTCGACAGCATCATCGGGTCGATGGGGGTGAGGCGGCTCCTGATCGACAGCATCACGCACTTCAAGCGCATCCGGGCCACGGAGGCGGAGCTGCGCGAGGTGCTGGCGAAGATCCTGGCCAGCCTCAAGATCAAGAACGTCAACGCCCTCCTGGTCAAGGAGCAGGAGCGGATGGACGAGCAGACCATCGCCTTCGAGGAGTACCTGGTCGACGCCTCGCTGAGGCTCCACAATGTCGCCCCGCCCAGCGGCGGGGAGAACACCAGGCTCGTCGAGGTGCGCAAGACGCGCGGCCAGGGACACATCAGCGGCCGCCACCCGTTCGAGCTCGACCGGAAGGGGATCGCGGTCTACCCGCGCCTGCGGCCGCAGGACATCGAGAAGGCATTTCCCAACGGCGGCGCGCCCGAGCGCAAGCGCGTCGTGGTCGGCATCCCCGGACTCGACACGATGCTCAAGGGAGGGTTCTGGAAGGGATCGCTGAATCTCGTGGTCGGCGTGCCCGGCACCGGCAAGTCTGTGATCGCCTACTACTTCATCGACGCCGGCCTGAGGGCGGGGCAGCCCTGTCTGATCCTCAGCGTCAAGAACACGCCCGCCGAGATCCTGGCGCACGCGCGCTCGCTCGGCATCGACTGGAACGGCCCCCACAAGTCCGGCCAGCTGCGCATCCTTCACTTCCACCCGACCGGCCTGTGCGTCGAGAAGATGCTGGACCATCTTCTGGCCGCCTTCCTCCAGACGCGTCCGGATCGGGTGATCTTCGACAGCATCGACGATCTGTGGAACGCCGTCGAGGACGAGGAGCGGGTGCGGGACTATGTGCTGGTGCTGGCCGGCCTCTTCCGTGCCTCCCATGCGACGTCGCTGCTGCTCAACGAGAGGCGGCAGATGGAGGGGGCGCGATCGGGAGAGGTCCAGGACTACAGCTACCTGGCCTCCTGCGTCATCCAGCTCAACGTGGCGAGCGTCGAGGGGCGCGTGCACCGCACCGTGACGGTCGGCAAGCACGCCGGCAGCGACCACTCCAACGTGCAGCGCGAGTTTCGCATCGACCGCAGCGGCTTCCAGGTGGACGGCGGTCGGGAGGCGGCGGCTCAGCCGGAGCGGTCGAAGCCGCCCGATGGGGCCGCGCCCGCGGGAGCGGCGCCCGCCGCGTAGCCCCGCGCCGCCTGAGCCCCTTTCTCGAGAGACAGAAGCGCCATCCGGATCTCCGTCGTCACGGCGCGCAGCGCCTCCTGGGCCGCCGCGGCGCCCCTCTCGAGCGCCTCGCCGCGCCCCGCCAGGAGGAGGCGCTGCGCCTCGTCGAGGCGGCCGGCGTCCAATTGAAGACGCGCCGCCAGGTCGTCGGCGGCGCGGCCGCGTCGCTCGACCGCCCGCAGCAGGGTCTCGGGGTCACCCGTCCGGGCCGCCGCGACCACCTGCTGGGTGGCGGCGTCGACCGCGTCGAAAAGTCGGGCCAGCGGGTCGGGAAGCCGGGGGCTCATCGCCGTGCCGAGGCGTCGGCACCGCCGCTCGCCTGGGGTGGGTCGGCAGCGCCCCGCGACGCGGCCTCGCGCCAGGCGGCCCCCAGCTCGCTCAGGTGAGCGGCGATCTCGGCAAAGGCTTCGTCGTCGTTTCGCAGGTGCCCCTCGGTCAGGCGGCGCAGCAGGTAGGTGTAGAGGCGGTCCAGGTTCACCGCCACCTCCCCTCCCTCTTTCATGTTGAGGGTCGACTGCAGAAGCGCCAGGCAGCGCGAGGCCTGTCGCACCGCCGTCCCCTTCGCCGCCAGGTCGCGCGTCGACAGGGCGGCGCGGGCGCGCGCCACCTGCTGCAGGCCGATATCGAAGACGCGCACGACGAGCCCCATCTTGTCGGCGGTCAGGATCTCCTGCTCGAGATACGCCTGCGAGGGGTTGCGTTCCACGGACACGGTGCTCTCCTGCGTCCTGCCCAGGGCCTAGCGTGACAGCGAGCTGTTCAATTGCGCCTGCTGCGCCTGCAGCGCCTGGATCGAGCTCTCGGCGGCGGCGAACATCCGCACCAGGGTCGCCTCGCGCAGCTTCAACCGTTCCTCGATGCGCGAGACGTCCTCTCCCAGCGCCTTGATACCGGCGTCGAGCGCCCCGGCGGCGGCGTCGATCGGACCCTGCCCCGATCGGGTCGCGTCGTCGACGGCGGCGATGAGCGAGCGGACGATCCCCCGGGTGTAGGTCAGGGTGCCGAAGTCGCCGCCCGACGCCACGACCTCGGCCGGCGTGGCGGTGATCCGGAGGACGAGCCCGGCGGCCGGGCTGTCGCCCGCGGCGGTCAGCAGCTGCCCCAGGCCGCCCGCGGTCGCCCCCCCGATGCTGCCGGCGACGTCGGCACCGTTGTCGGTCGCCGCGGTCGTGCCGAAGCCGCTGCCGCTGCCGTCGCCCGGATCGGCCTGGCTCGAGACGACCGAGATCGCCGTGGCGCTGCCGAACTCGCGCGTCGTGAAGCGCAGCCGGCCGCCGTCGCTCGAGGCGGTGGCGGCGAGCCCCGCGGAGCGCAACGCGGCGTTCGCGGAGTCGACGATCTGGGTGATGGTCATGCCGCTGGTCAGGGCGACTGTGGCGCTGGCCGAGCCGAGGCCGACGGTGAGACTCTCGTCCCGGCCCAGGCCGCCCCCCCCGACCGCGACGCTCCCCTCGACCGCCGCCTGCTCGGCCGCCCGGGTGATCAGGACGGCATAGTCGCCGGCCGGCGTGGCCGAGGTCGCGCTGCTGAAGCGCACGCGGCTGTCGGAGGGCGTGCCGGTGGCGAGAAAAAGCCTCGCCACCCCGGCGAAATCGTCGTCCAGCCTCTTGTTGAGCTCGACGGTGTCGAGCGACATGCGGCCGGTCTTGCCGTCGAATGACACTCCCGCCGCCGACAGGGAGCGCAAGGCGCCGGCCGGCAGTCCCTCGATGCCGCCGGTCGCCAGGCTCTGCAGCTTCAGCTCGATCTGACGGGCGGTGGGGTCACCCGCCAGGGGGCCGGGGTTGTCGCGGTTGAACTGCGTGTTGAAGAAGTCGATCACCTGGTTGTAGGCATCGACCAGCGCCTGCGCCGCCTTGACCACCCCCTCGCGGTCCTCGCGCACCTCGAGCGTCACCGGGGCGCCGGAGGGGGTCCTGGCCAGAAGGTCGAGAGTGGTTCCCGGGATGACGTCGGTCACCGTGTTGCTCGAGGAGGTGACGGCGAGGCCGTCGACGATCAGCGAGGCGTCGGCGGCGGCCGTGACCACGTTGCCGGCGGCTTCGAGGTTGAGGCCGGTGCCGTCGGTGATCGCCAGGGCGTTGGCGAGGCCGGTCTTCTCGGAGCGCACCACCAGACGGTAGGCGGCGCCGTCGTAGAGGACCGAGGCCTTCACCCCGGCGTCCGCGGCGTTGATGGCGTCGCGGATCGAATCGAGGGAGTTGTTCCCCGAGGCGGCGCTGACGTTGACGGTGATCGTGTCGTTCGCGCCCGCCTTGATCGTCAGGGCGCCGTCGGCCACCAGCCCCTGGTCGGGGGCGAGGAAGCCGTCGCTCTTCACCTTGTGCGCAGCGGCCAGGGCCAGCACCTCGATGCTGTACAGGCCCGCCTCGGCCCCGGCTTGGGGCGTGGCGCGCAGGATGCTTGCGTCGCTGACGGTGGCGGTGCGGCCGCGGAAGGTGCGCTCGGAGGAGAGGGAACGGAGGGCATCCTCGAAGCCGCCCAGCTTCGAGCGCATCTCGTCGAGAGCGGCACGGCGCTGCTGGAAGAGCGCCTGTCGCGCCTGCAGCCGCTCCATCGGCCGGCGCTCGGCCTTCAGTATGGCGTCGACGATGGCGCGGGTGTCGAGGCCGCTCGCCAATCCTCCGAAGGTGAACTGTCCGATGTCCATCAGGGTCCCCTGAACCGCGGCGGGCTACGGCGCCCCGGCGCCGTGGCCGCCGCGGTCGGAGGAAGTCGTGGAGGCGTCCTCCTCCTTCACGGAGGTCCCCCGGAGCGCCATCGATCCGTCCTGCCGCCGCGTCTCGTCCGTCATGCGCTCCGGTGAATCAGGGGGGGCCCCGGAGGGCCCCCCCGCCTGCTGTGACTCACTCCCGGTGCTACCGAAGAAGGGACAGAACGCTCTGGGTCGTGGCGTTTGCCTGCGCCAGCGATGCCAGACCGGTCTGATTGAGCACCTGGAACTTGGTGAGGTTGACGATCTCCGAGGCCACGTCCGCGTCGCGGATCTGGCTCTCGGCGGCCGTCAGGTTCTGCGCCTGCACCGCGACGACGCCGATGACGGCGTCGAGACGGTTTCGGGCCGATCCGAGCGTGCCGCGGCGACTCGAGATCGAGTCGATGGCCGCGCGGAT
>DASTNM010000301.1:0-3878 GCA_035762745.1 Candidatus Polarisedimenticolia bacterium | reverse complement strand
GCGGTCCCCCTGCAGGACGATGACGATGTCGCCCCGGAAGTCGGGTGGCCCCCAGAAGAAATGGGTCTGGTGCGCGCAGATCGCCGGTGGCAGGCCGAGCCGCGGGCCGAAGAGATTGACGGCGCCCGCCTCGCCGTAGTTGTTGGCGAAGATCGCCGTCCGGGCGCGCTCCTCGGCCGGCAGGGAGTCGTAGATGCGCGCCACCTCGGCCACCAGCTCCTCCCAGCCGAACTGGTCCCCGAAGAGCTGCGGCAGTGGGCCACGGTGGTGCGTCTCGGTCCTGGGCGGTCCGAACCCGAGGGCCGCCTCGCAGGCGACGTACATTGCGGGAGACAGGATCGGCAGCGCGAGCGGCGCCGTCGCGCCGCCCGTCACCAGCACCAGGCCGACGATCGCCGCCTTCGGCCAGGCCCTTCCGGCGGTCGCCCGCCAGCGGGCCAGACCCTCCTCGAGCCCGGTCGCCCCCGCCGCGAAGAGCATCGGGTAGATCGGCGCCAGGTAGTAGTTCTTTCCCTTCATGGCGAAGAGTGTGACGGCGAGGACGAGGTAGGTCCAGCCGAGGGAGCGATAGCGGCCGGCGCGGGCCGCGAACAGGAACACGAGCCCCCCCAGCCAGAGCGGCAGGAGGACGGGATGCAGGAGAATGATCTGCTGGCCGACGAACTCGACCGGGCCCAGAACGACGTTCTTCCCCTCGCGGGCCACGTTCTGCAGATCCTCCAGCGTCGGGAAGCCGTGCGCGACCTGCCACAGCAGGTTGGGGAGGAAGATGACGAGCGCGATGGCCGCCGCCAGCCACGCCCACCGCCGGCGCAGCTCGCTCCGCAGCGGGGTGAGCAGCAGACCGGCCGCCAGCGCCACGAGGAAGAACGCGGTCGAGTGCTTGTTCATCAGCCCCAGCCCGGCCAGCAGGCCGATGCCGATCCAGAGACGCGAGTCCCCCGACTCGATGATCCGCACCAGGAGATGGACGCACCCGATCCAGAAGAGCGGCTCGAAGGCGTTCATCGACAGGATGCTGTCGCTCCCCAGGTAGATCGGCGCGACGACGACCGCCAGCCCCGCCACTCCCTGGCCGAACCGCCCCGCCCCCAGCCGGCCCGCCAGGAGCATCGTGAGCGCCACCAGAAGCGCCCCGGCCAGCGCCGGAAAGATCCGCAGTGCCCGCAGCGACCCTCCCATGAGCAGGGCCAGCCTCGCCACCAGGCCGATTAGTGGCGCGTGATCGACGTAACCCCAGTCGAGGTGCCGCCCGCAGTCGAGGAAGTAGAGCTCGTCGCGGAAGTAGCCGTAGCGCCCGGCGAGCATGAGATGGATGAGCAGCTTGACCCCGCACAGGCCCCAGCGCAGCCGGCGCTCCGTCATCGGGGAGACACCTCAGCCTCGTTCGGCGAGAGCCCTCTCGAGGCGGCGATCGGGGATGAGCCACATGATCGCCACCAGCACGTACAGCGCACAGGCCAGCACCGGCTTCGCGAAGGCGAAGGGAATGGCCGCGGCGTAGACCGCAAGCGACACGCTGCCCTTGAAGTCGTCGCCCAGGGCGGTCGCGAGGGTCGAATCCTTGCCGTGGTGGGAGATCAGGGTGCGCGTCAGGATGAAATAGGCCGACGCGGCGAGCAGCAACACGACGCCGTACAGCGCGACCGGTCGGGCGGCGAAGTGGCTCTCCCCCATCCAGGCGGTGACGAAGGGGATGAGCGAGAGCCAGAACAGCAGGTGCAGGTTGGCCCAGAGTATCCGGCCGTTGACCTGCCGCACCGCCTGCAGCAGATGATGGTGGTTGTTCCAATAGATGCCGAGAAAGACAAAACTGAGGACATAGCTGAGAAAGACAGGGATCACGGGACGCAGCGCGGCCCAGTCGGCTCCGTGCGGCACACTCAGCCCCAGCACCATGATCGTGATGATGATCGCGATCACGCCGTCACTGAACGCTTCCAGCCGCCCCTTGCTCAATCAGATCCTCCGGTCCGCCCACAGCCGGACCTTCCCGACCTCCGGGTCGTGGCCTCCACCCACCCGCTGCAGCCCGATAGCCCCGGGCCTCGAACTCCGGGAATCGGTCTCAAGTCACACCGGACGCGAACTCATACGCCGAGAGGCACCACCTTTCCTCGCCCTTGAACCATCCGCAGAAGACCCACTCGGGGCCGATGACCTCCAGATCGAACGACGGCTGACGAGGGTACTTCTTGACTCGTCCGGCTCCGGCGAGCAGCGCCTCCTTGCGGACATCTTCCGGCAGACGCAGCGCGTAGGTATGAGTGCCACCCGCGAAGCCGAAGACGATCTTCGTCTCGGGATGGACGAGAGCCGGTGCGCCGAACACGACGAAGCGGCAATCCGCAGGGAGCCGCGCCGTGATCTCGTCCCAGAGGCGCGCCACCAGGTCGGGATGGGTGCCGAGCGAGTCATAGGGCCTCGGGACTGCATCCGGACGGGCGAGCGCCGGGGCGTCGGCCCGACCGCGCCCCTTGAAGTAGCGGCACAAGGCCGCGTTGGCAGGATTCTCGAGGTCGCCTGAATCCATCGCCTTGTCCCCCGTGCCACCGAACGCCCGGCGCCAGCCGGGCGGCTCAGGTCGATTGTCCCGGATGGCCCAGCGTTCTCTGATCCGGTTCGATGACCCAGAGGTAATAGGCGACCACCCCGACGACATTCAGGAGCACGATGACCCAGAACCACCACGACGCCGGCGGCCGCCCCGCGTGTCCCCCACGGAAGTGCCGCAGGCTCATGGCCAGCAGGAGGCAGAAGGTCCCCAGCGCCATCACGAGCAGGATGCCGATCGTGGCTGCGAACCAGAGATGGTCGGAGGCCACTCTGAACACGGTGTCCCCCAGAGGCCGGTAGTTGGTCGCCACGATGAATGCGCCGGTCAGCACATAGAGCAGCACGAGCAGACGCGACCCGGCGATCTGCGGCCGCGAGAGGAACGGCCGGTGACCCACGCCGCCCGGGTGGTCGTCTTCAGAAGCGTTCATATCCAGGAGCGTCCCCGAAGCCATGATCGTTACTCGCCTCCGACTATCTGGTACGTGGCACCGGACTGCGTGACCCGAGGCTCTCCGCGTGCCGAGGTTTGAGTCTTGCACTCGGCCTCTGTCTTGAACATCCACGCCGTCCACGCCCCTTCCAAGCGCTCGTTGTTTCCCAGAGGATCGGCCACCACCCAGGCGAGTTTCTTCGGATCCGCTTTCGTGACGGTGAGCCTGGCGCACGCGGGCATGTCGTATTTCAGGCTCGCACCGCTCACGAGGCGCGGATTTTGGATGCCCTTCAGTGACGCGGCGACGTAGACGGAGTCCCCCTTGGCCGGCCACGGCCGGTCCGCCGCGAGGGCAGGGAAGAGAATCAGCAACGGCATCAAAGCGACGGATCGTCTCATGGCATCACCTCCCTCCCCGGCCTGCCCCAGAGTGCGTACCGCACCACTGGAGCCAGGCGGCTCACTCCGCGGTCGTCGGATCGATGATCGTGTGCACCCGGGAGACGCGGTTTGCCGGGAAGCCACCCTGCTGCGCATGCTTCCGCACCGACTCCTCGTTCGGCGCGATGTACACACAGTAGATCTTGTCGCCCGTGACGTAGCTCTGGACCCACTGGATCTGTGGCCCCATCTCCCTCAGGACACCGCACGACTTCTGCGAGATGCCCTTCAACTCCTGCGGCGACAATTTTCCTGCCCCCGGGATCTCCCGCTCGATCACGTACTTAGGCATCTTGATTCTCCTTTTTTGACGAGAAATGCTTTCAACCGGGCGGATGATACGCCTCCTGCGGAGGTGTCACAAGCCACCGCTGCCCGGATCATATCCCGCTCCTAACATTGAATGGATGCAGCGCCGTGGTCTGTCTGGCTCCGCGAAAATGTA
>DASTNM010000300.1:0-2855 GCA_035762745.1 Candidatus Polarisedimenticolia bacterium | reverse complement strand
ATCGATCATGCGTCGCACGCTGGCCGACACGGCGTACGAGGGAGACCCGCTGACGCCCGGCTGGGCCGCGAAGCCGGGAGCGCGGCGTCTCGATCCGAAGGAAGTGCGCGGCCTGCCGGGCATCCCGGTGCTGCCGATCTCGTATCGCGACGCGGGGCTCGTGCTGTCGCATCTCGAAGGCCCGCCGGCCCCCGAGCGGATGCAGGGCGGGCTCCTGGCGGACGGGGCGGGCCGCACCCGTCTCGTCTACCGTCTAGGACCGGGGCCGGCGCGGCTCAAGCTCTCGGTGCGGATGACGGAGAGCAGCGACACCATCCGCGACGTCATCGTGCGCATCCCGGGACGCGAGGAGCCCGACTCATGGGTGATCCTCGGGAACCACCACGATGCCTGGATCTATGGCGCGGGCGACCCGTCCAGCGGCACGGCGGCGCAGATCGAGGTGCTGCGGGCGCTGGGGCGGATGAGGCAGGCCGGCTGGCGGCCGCGCCGCACGCTCATCGTCGCCTTCTGGGACGCCGAGGAGCTGAACCTCGGCGGGTCGGCGGAGTGGGCGGAGGACCAGGCCCAGGAGCTGCGCCGCCACGGGGCGGCGGTGATCAACATGGACTCGGCGGTCTTCAATACCGAGCGGCCTCTCTACGTCACGGCGAGCCCGACGCTGCACCGGCTCTTCCTCGAGGTGGCGCGCCAGGTGCGGGACCCGCGCGGCCGGGGGTCGCTGTGGGAGACCTGGCTGCGGCAGCAGAACGAGACGCGCGGTCTGCCATCGACCGACGCCTTCGGCGCCGACTTCGATGCCTCCCACCCTCTGGCGCAGCCGCACATCGATCCGATCCCGCTCGGGGACGACCAGACGCCGTTCGTGGAGTACCTGGCGCTGCCGGGAAGCGACATGTACTACGGCGCGGACTACGGCATGTATCACTCGCTGTACGAGAACCGCCATTGGATGGAGACGGTCGTCGATCCGAAGTTCCTGTACCACCGGCTCATGGCCGAGTTCCAGGGCACGCTCGCGCTGCGCCTGGTGATGGCGCCGGTCCTGCCGCTCGACGCCACCGGCACGGCGCGGGCCTGGGAGAGCGCCTTCGAGGCGCTCGAGGAGAAGGCCTCCGAGGCGAAGATGTCGCCCCGCGTCCTGCGGCCGGTGAAGCGGGCGCTCAAGAGGTTCCGGCAGGCGGCGGACGATTTCGCGGCGGCCCGTGACGAGGCGCTGTCGAACGGGGCGTGGGAGCGCGCCGCCGCCGCGCCGCGGCGCGTGGAGGTGAACCGCGAGCTGGCCGCGGTCGAACGCTCGTTCTTCGCGCCGGACGGCTTGCCCGGATTCCCCTGGTACCGTGGCCTCTGGGTGGCGCCGCCGCGCGCCGTGCCAGGCCTCGACGACGCGCGTCTCCCGGGGCTGCGCTGGCCCCTCGAGCTGGGCCAGGAGGGAACGCTCGGGCGCCAGGTCGACGTCTACGCCACGGCACTCGACGAGGCGGCCGCCCACCTGCACCGCGCCGAAGGATTGCTGCAGACCCTCGCCCAACCGAGATAGACTCTCCCCGGCGCCTCGCTCGCTCCGCGACATCGAAAGGCAAGGACATGCGCCCCCGGGCCGTCGCCCTGTTCGCCGCCACTCTCGTGCTGTCTCTCCTCGCCTTCCCGGCGGTCGGGGAGGAGCGCGGCCTCGTCCTGCGCACCGTCGACGGTGACACCCTCGTGGTTCGGATCGACGGCCGGGCCGAGAAGGTCCGCCTGATCGGCGTCAACGCGCCTGAGAGCGTCGACCCGCGCCGGCCGGTGCAATATTTCGGCGAGGAAGCGTCCGCCTTCACGCGCCGACTGACCGACGGGAAGCGGGTCGTCCTCGAGGGTGATCCCGGCCACGAGGACCGGGACCAGTACGGCCGGCTGCTGCGCTACGTCTTCCTCGAGGACGGAACGCTGCTGAACGCCGAGATCATCCGCCAGGGATACGGGCAGGTCTACGGCCGTTTCCCCTTCAGCCGGATGAAGCAGTTCCGCGCCTACGAGCGCCAGGCCCGCCAGAAGCGGCTGGGCCTCTGGGCGGCGGGGCCGCGGACGGAGCCGGCCTTGTCGGTCCCGCCCGCGGGGGCGGCGACCTCCGAGAAGGCCGGGCCGCGCGAGACTGCCGTCCCCCCGGGCGCGCTCTACGTCGGCTCGGCGCACGGGAACAGGTACCATCGCCCGGAGTGCGAGTGGGCGCGGAAGATCGCCCCCGAGAATCTCCTCCCGTTCCGGAGCGCCGAGGAGGCGAGACAGGCCGGGTACCTCCCGTGTGCTGTCTGCCGCCCGCCGCTGAGATCGCCCGCGCCGCGGCCCTGAGGCCAGGACCGGCGGGTGCGGATTCCGGGGGCAGAATCCGGTTGACAGTCCGCACCCCCTGCCGTATAAAGTCACCACGTCGCTTCAGACCTGTCACCGTCCAGGCTCACGCATCATGGAGAGTTGCGGCCGATTTTGCGCCGCGCATGGCGGTCGCGGGCAGGCGCCGAGAGACGGCTTGACATGGGCCAGGAGAGGGATCGCACCTAGTGACGCGAACCGCTGGAAGGCCTGACCGCTTCACTGAACGCCCCTGGGGTCCTCCTGTTGGACGACGCCGTGCGGCCCGGCGCCGCGCCCTGGTTTGGGCAAGCCTCGTCCTCGCCGCGGTGGGCCTCACCCTCGCCGGGACCTTCGTCGCGTTCGGGCCCGAGAACTTCAAGTCGACGAACGCCAGGACGGCGACGACCTACACGAGAACCTTCACGGTCCTGAATCCCCATACGACCTACGTCATCCGGCTGAACAACGGCGGACTGAACGGACAGTTCCCCAAGGCCTCCTCCGCCACCGTCACCATCAAC
>DASTNM010000299.1:0-5754 GCA_035762745.1 Candidatus Polarisedimenticolia bacterium | reverse complement strand
TCCTGCGCGTGACGCTGCCGCAGCCGCTCGCGCCGGACGGACGCGTCACCCTCGCGCTCGCCTTCGTCACCAAGCTCGCCAGCAGCGAGCTCTCGGGCCGCGGCGGCTTCTTCGGCGACCACTTCGACGGCATGCAGTGGTTCCCGAAGCTGGCGGCGCTGCGCCACGGGACGTTCGACGCCGAGCCCTTCCACGCCGACACCGAGTTCTTCGCCGACTTCGGCACCTACGACGTCACGATCAGCGCGCCGCGCGACTACCTCGTGGAGGCGACCGGGGTCCCGCTCGAACGGCGCGACAACCCGGACGGCAGTCGCAGCGTCACCTTCCGCGCGGAGGACGTGCACGACTTCGCCTTCATCGCCGACCGCAACGCCGTCGTCGCCCGGGAGCTCTTCTCCGAAGGGCCGTACGCCTCCCACCCGGTGGAGATTCTCTACGTGCACCAGCCGTACCGGCGCGTCATGGCGCCACGCATCCTGGCGGCGGTGAAGGAGGGGCTCCTCTACTACGGCCAGAGGCTGATGCCCTACCCCTACCCGCGCCTGGTGGTCGACGACCTGCCGATGGGGCTCGGCGGCGGCATGGAGTACCCGATGCTGTTCACCGTCTCGATGGCCTGGTTCCTGCCGCGCTTCGAGACGGCTCCGGAGGAGGTGACGCTGCACGAGTTCGGCCACCAGTACTGGTACGGCATCGTGGCGACCAATGAATTCGAGGAGCCGTGGCTCGACGAGGGGATCAACTCCTACGTCACGCGGCGGGCCATGGATCATCTCTACGGACGCCCACGCCCCGGTCGGACGGTGAACGCGCTGTTCGACTATGCCCTGACCCGGATCCTCGACGAGGGGGTGGAGGCCCGGCTCGGTCCGCTGGCGCTCAACCTCGACCAGCTGCTCGGCTTCCAGGACACCCCTTTCCGCCCGGTCGAAGGCGGATTTCTGGGCTACCCGGTCAGCCCGTTCGATCTGAACCGGCCCGGGCTGGCGGAGGGGCGCTTCCTCTCCAGCAAGGAAGGGTACGCGGCGGTGGCCCGCGACGACGCCTTGGCGACCCCCTCCTGGGGGTTCCGTCCCGGATCCTACGTCGGCATCGTCTACGACAAGACCGACGTGGTCCTCGAGACGCTCGCCCGCCTGCTCGGGCCGGATCGGGTCGACGCCGCCCTCGCGGAGTACGTGAGGCGGTACCGCTTCGCCCATCCCACCGCCCGCGAATTCCTCGAAGTCCTCGCCGAGGAGGCGGCTCGAGGGGGCGGGCGCCCGGAGGTCGCGCCGCTGGTCCAGGCCCTGGTGTACGACACCGGGACGGTCGATTTCGCGGTCGAGTCGCTCCGCAGCCGGGAGTCAGCGCCGGCGCGCGGCTTCATCCCGGCGGCGCGGGCCGGTGAGGCGGCGACCGACCGGAGGGCGCCACCGGAGCCCGCGGGGAGCGCGACGCGCTACGAGACCGAGGTGATCGTTCGTCGCCTCGGAGACCTGGCGCTGCCGGTCGACATCCTCGTCCGCTTCGAGAACGGCGAGGAGAGGCGCGAGACCTGGGACGGCAGGTCGACCTGGAAGCGCTTCACCTACGAGACCGGCGCCCGGGCCGACAGGGCGATCATCGATCCGGGCGAGGTCTACGCCCTCGATCTCGATCGAAACAACAACAGCCTCACTCTGGATCGTCGGACGCGGCCGGTCGCCCGTCTGGTGTTACTGTGGCACTTCTGGATCCAGAACTACCTGCACCTGGCGGCCGCTCTCTCCTGACGCGACCTACTGCTCGAAGCGCACCATCGTTCCCGCCTCCACCGGCGGCAGGGACGTCAATGGATCGGTGATCCGTGTCCGCACTTCGTAGTGTCCCGCCCCGGGGACCGGCCCGATCGTGAACTCGCGCCTCAGCACCTCGCCCGGCGCCAGGTCCACCATTCGGGAGACGATCTCGGCCGGGAGGGCGCTCCGCGTCGATCCTTCCGGCGCGCCCGCCCCCTTCCCGGCGCCGGAGACAGTCCCTCTGCCCGCGGGCCGGGAGGCGCCGCGCTCTGACACCGCGTCATCCCGTCGCAGCTCCACGACCGGGTCGTCCGGCTTCGGAGCCAGCGGGATCCGGCGGGTTGAGACGTTTTCAACCTCCAGGACGCAGGGAACTCGATCGGTGACGCGCGGCGGCTCCTCCGGCGTACAGGCGACGCGTGCCTTCAAATCGCCGGGAGAGCGCTCGAAGGCGGCCCGCAGGTCGGCGAGGGCGGGAGGGCCGATGAGCGCCAGGAGACGGATCCCCTCCAGGCGGTGCGGGGCGTAGGCGCGGCGGAGGTAGTCGCGCGCCAGGGCGAGTCCGGCGGTCACCCAGAGACTGCGCGGCTCGGTCCGGTGCTCCTCGAACCAGCGTCGCCACTGGTCGACCGCCTCCTGCTGGCCGGCCGGCCCCCGCTTCGGGTCATAATGGAACGACTGGCAGGTCACGACGATCAGGACCCGAAGGGCGGTCTCCCCGATCGTCCAGGTGCCGTCGTCAGAGACGATCGTCCGGCGGTCGCCGAGGCGATCCAGGAGGTACGGCACCGCCCCGGTCATCAGGTGCGCTTCCACGGCGCGCAGGATCGTCTCGCTCACCCAGGGGTCGGGATCGTCGAAATAGGGAGCGAACGCGGCGATCTCGTCGCAACCGGTGTCGAGCATGGCCCGCACCGCGTTCTCGCGCACCCGTGCGTTGCGGCTTGCGGCGTAGCCTCCGAGAATCACGCAGCGGGATCTGCCGAGGCGACTGAGATCCTCCAACAGGTGCGGGCGGAGGGCCTCGTAGTCCTCTTGTGCGAGCTCTTCGGCGCGCGGGTCGCCGGGTGTCGGCGTCGGCTTTGGGGACGCCTCGGCCGAGGCGACGGGGGGACCGGGGCGGTCCGGCCTCTCCTGCGCGAACGAAAAGCTCGCAGCCGGCGTCACGATCAGGAGGAGGAAGGAGAGGAACCTCCTCATGCGCCCAAGTATTTGGATGATCCGATCCATCACGACACTCCCCGACGCCGGCCGTCGTTTTCTTGACTTCCCCCCTTGCCACCCTGGCGGAGGGTCACTATATATAGCGACGGAGGCTTGACGGACAAGGGACGCCTTTCCTTGACGCCTCCCGGACCGCGTGTTAGAGTCTCGCGCACCTGGACGAGCGACATCGGTCCCGAGTGATCCCGAAGGGAGCTTCGGCTCCCCCTTTCCTCTCCGCACCCGTTCGGCTCGAAAGCCTGGGCGGGCGGACTGAAACACCTCCTGAGCCCTTCCTTATCAGGGCGGGGGGCTGTTTGCCGGGCGGGGAGTCAACGAGCTCCCGGAACCGTCCGGGATCTTTCTAGAGGAGGTCTCGATGTGGGATAAGAGAGACGCTGGCGCGCGCCCGAACGACACCGCGGTGAACCCCGTCTACACCCCCGATTCGGGAAGGAGCGGTCGCATCGTGAACATAGGACCATCGATCCATATCAAGGGTGAGCTCCAGGGTGACGAGGATTTGACCATTGACGGCCGCGTCGAGGGGAAGATCGAGCTCAGGGACCACAACCTCACGATCGGCCCGAACGGCAAGATCAAGGCCGATCTCTACGCCAAGACGATCGTCATCGCCGGTGAGGTCACCGGCTCGGCCTTCGCCGCCGAGCGGGTGGAGATCGCGCCGACCGGCCGCCTGACCGGCGACATCACCTCGCCTCGCATCACCATCGCCGACGGCGCTCATTTCAAAGGGAGCGTCGACATGGAGCGGGGCGCCGCCGATGCGGTGCGCAAGAGCGCCACGAGCAAGGACGAGCTGCGCCGCATTCCCGAACTGAAAGAGGACACCGCCGCCAAGACCCAGGCTCCGCGGCTCTAGTCGCGGCACCGCGCGCGTCCTGCGCCACGCACGTTCCCGCCCCGGGGCCCCTCGGGCCCCGGGCGGGGGCGGAACGTGCCGCGCGCCCGGAATAGACCGATGGTTCACCTCTTCAAGCGACGCGAGGATCGGCCCGGGGCCCACATCCAGGGATCCGAAGGGGCGGTCCTGGCCTCCCACATCCTGGCCAAGTTCCTGAAGCGCCTGCGGGTGATGCCGAAGCCGCGTCTTCTCGACCTGGGGATCCTGTCGGGAGCCAACATCGAGTTCTTTGCCCGCGCCGGGTGCCGGGTCCAGGTGGAGGACCTTCTCAGCTCGAGCGGCCCCGGGGGGGAGGCTCCCACCGCTCCGGAGGCCGCGGAGCCGGCCGCCCAGCCGGCTCCCGATCCGGCAGGCCCGCCATTGCCGGTCATCGCCGACGACGCCACCGCGCGCAGCGAAGCGGCGGCCCCTCCCGTCACCGAGGCGCCCGCGCCAGGGACCCTCCCGCTTCCGAGACTCTCGGGCAAGAGACCGTCGCGGCGCATCGTCCTGCCGCCTCGCACCTTCCCGAAGGCCGATATCGCGCGGCGCGACGGGGGCGGAGGGCTCCGGGCCACCCCGAGCCGCCCGGCCGCGCCACGCTGCGGCCTGCCGACGGTCTTCGACTACCCGGACGGGAGCTTCGATGCCATCGTGGCCTGGGACATCTTCAACTTCTACGACCCGGACTCGGTGCACGCGCTCGCCTCCGAGACCCGGCGCATCCTGAAGCCTGGAGGGCTGGCCCTCGCCTACTTCAACGCCCGGCGGGTGGAGCACCCCGACGCACCGGCGCGCTACCAGATTCTCGACCAGGGGCGGGTCGAGCGCGCCGCGGTCCCGGGCCGCCTGCTGAGCCGCTACGTCTATCAGAACCGCGACATCGAGAAGATGTTCGGGGGGCTGCGGATCGTGGAGCTCTACTTCCTCAAGAACTCGGTGCGCGAGATCCTGATGGAGAAGAAGGCGGCCCCCGGCACCACGGCGAAACCATTGGTCCGCCCCGCCGAGCCGAAGGCGCGCTTCTCGATCGAGTAGGTTCCGCACTATACTCTCTGCTTCTCCGGGGAGAGACACGACGGTGCACCGACACGTCCGCAGGGACGACATCCGCAACATCGCCATCATCGCGCACGTCGATCATGGCAAGACGACGCTCGTCGACCGCCTCCTGCAGCAGACCGGCACCTTCCGCGCCAACGAGAGGGTGGCGGAGCGCGTCATGGACAGCAACGACCTGGAGCGTGAGCGCGGCATCACAATCCTGGCCAAGAACACCTCGATCCACTATCGCGGCGTCAAGATCAACATCGTGGACACGCCGGGCCACGCCGATTTCGGCGGCGAAGTGGAGCGCATCCTCGGCATGGTCG
The DNA here is from genome assembly GCA_035762745.1 of Candidatus Polarisedimenticolia bacterium. GTDB lineage: Bacteria > Acidobacteriota > Polarisedimenticolia > Gp22-AA2 > Gp22-AA2 > DASTNM01. The sequence continues at coordinate 511 of DASTNM010000299.1, read as the reverse complement.
ACGGGGTGCTGCTTCTGGTGGACGCCGCGGAGGGGCCGCTGCCGCAGACGCGCTTCGTGCTCAAGAAATCGCTCGAGCTGAACCTGCGCCCGATCGTCGTGATCAACAAGATCGACCGCTCCGACGCCCGGCCGCATCAGGTCCTGGACGAAGTCTTCCAGCTCATGATCAACCTGGGCGCGGCCGACGAGCAGCTCGACTTCCCGCACCTGTACGCCTCGGCCAAGCTGGGGTACGCGCGACGCGAGCTGGAGCACACGGACACCGACGTGCACGTGCTCCTCGACACCATTCTCGACGCGGTGCCGCGCCCCCCGGGGGACGACCAGGGCCCGCTGCAGCTGCAGATCGCCACGCTGGACTACAACGACTACGTCGGACGCGTGGCGATCGGCCGGGTCTTCCGCGGCACGATCCGGGTCGGCGTGCCGATAGCACTTCTCAAGCTCGACGCCACGGTGCAGACGCACAAGGTCACGCGGCTGGAGACCTTCGAAGGACTCAAGCGGGC
>DASTNM010000298.1:0-2960 GCA_035762745.1 Candidatus Polarisedimenticolia bacterium | reverse complement strand
GTGATGACCGCGCCGATCTTGGCGCGCACCTCCGGCCGCGCCGTCAGCTCGCGGGTCTTGGCCCAGGTGCCGTAGATCTTGCGGCCGATGATCCCCTTGAGAGTGACCCCGCCGAAAATGACGTCTTCCGAGTAGCGCTCGATGCTGACCGCGCTCTGCTTCGGAAGGCCGAACAGGATCACCTTGCCGCCCCGACGCACCGCGCGCAACGCCGTGTCGATGGCATCGGGATGCCCGCTCATCTCCATCGCCACGTCGGTCTCCCACGGCGCGGCGGCGTCCCGGATCAGGCCGACCACCCGCTCGCGCTCGCGCGCGCGCCCCTCGGGCTCACCCTTCGGCGGCAGCCGCGTCAGGATGGTCGTGTGCGCCCCGACCCGCGCCGCCAGCTCGAGGCGGAACGGCGTCGGATCGACGACCACGATGCGCGCCGCCCCCTCGGCCGCCGCCACGATGACCGAGAACAGGCCGATCGGCCCCGCGCCGAAGATGACGACGCAGCGGTCGCGCAGATCGTACTCGGTGGCCGCGTGGACCGCGTTGCCGAAGGGCTCCTCGATGCAGGCGACGTCCACCGGCACGATGGCGGGGTCGTTGATCCAGGCGCAGGCCGCGGGAATGGCGATGTACTCCGCGAAGCCGCCGTCGCGATGCACGCCGATGATCGTCTCGCGCGTGCAGACGTGGTACTGGCCCAGGCGGCACTGGTAGCAGACACCGCAGACGATGTGCGACTCGGCGGAGACAAGGTCGCCACGGTGTATCGGCTCCGCCGCGCCGGCGCCGACCCCCTTCACCTCACGTCCGATCTCCACCACCTCGCCGCAGAACTCGTGGCCGATCACCAGCGGGCGGCTCAGGTTGTCGGTGGCCGCCAGGATCTTGCCGCTGACCGAAGAGTCCCAGTCGTAGATGTGCGCGTCGGTGCCGCACAGCGAGGCGGCGCGCACGCGCAGCAGGACGTCGCGCGGACCGCACGTCGGCGCCGGGATGTCGGTCAGCTCGAGGGCGTCGGGCCGGGGCGCGACTTTGCGTATCGCCTTCATCGGAGGCTCTCGGGGCGGCGGACTCGAGCGTCCGCGGGTTGAAACGCGAGGGGACTCTTCCGTGAGCGGGCCGGATTATATCGTCACGGAGGGAGCCGGGGCAACGCGGCCGGCGCCTTGTTTCATCTGGCGAGGAGGACCTGGCGGCGCGGTGAACCGGGCGCCAGGATGATCATTCCGATCGTCCAGCTGGGTGGCGGCCTGCGCGTCGCGCTTGACGGCATCGACGCCGGCCGCCTAGAATGACCTCCTTTCGGGGCGTAGCGCAGCCTGGTAGCGCACTTGCTTGGGGTGCAAGTGGTCGCTGGTTCAAATCCAGTCGCCCCGACCAATCCAGCCAGATACGTTTCCGGCGCGGGCGGCCGGTGCCGCGCGGGTCACCGGCCGCCCGGCACCTGGCCTGGCCCGCCGGGGGCACTCGCCCGGAGGGGCGGCGCGGGATGAGTTCACTCCCGATCCTCATCACCAACGACGACGGCTTCGGAGCCGAAGGGCTCAGGGCCCTCGAAGAAAGCCTCGCGGTCGTCGGCACCGTCTGGGTGGTTGCCCCCGATCGCGAGCAGAGCGGCCAGGGGCACGCGCTGACGCTGCATCACCCGCTGCGTCTCGAGCGGCGTGGGTCGCGGCACTTCGCCGTCCAGGGGACCCCCACCGATTGCATCTACCTCGGGGTCAATACAATCATGAAGGACGACCCGCCGCGCCTGGTGGTCAGTGGCATCAACCGTGGCACCAACATGGGAGACGACGTGACCTACTCGGGGACGGTGTCGGCCGCCTTCGAGGCGACTCTGATGTCCATCCCCGCCTTCGCGATCTCGCAGGAAGTGGGGGAGGGGCCCGCCGGCTTCGAGGCGGCCTCCCGTTTCGCGCGCGGCCTGGCGCAGGAGATCGTCGCCCGCGGCATGCCGGCCGACACGCTGCTCAACGTCAACGTCCCGCGTGGCGCCCCGCGCGGGGTGCGTGTCTCGCACCAGGGGAAGAGACTCTATCCCGGCGGCGTGATCGAGCGCCAGGATCCCAAGGGACGCTCGTACTACTGGATCGGCGGAGCCCCGGCCCACTGGGAGGAGGATGCGGAGAGCGACTTCAGCGTGCTCGCCGACGGCTTCATCTCCCTCACGCCGCTCCACCTGGACCTGACGAACTACAAGGTGATCGACGAGGTGCGGCGCTGGAACCTCACACTCTGAAATCGCGTTCGGCGTCCCGCCACCCGGTGGACGGGACCGCCGCCGGGGCCGCCTTCGAGAGACGCTGCCGGCGGATGGTGCGAGAGCAGATCCTGGGACGCGGCATCGATCATCCGCCCCTCCTGGAGGCCTTTCTTGCGACCCCGCGGCACCTGTTCGTCGACGAGGCGCTGTCGGAGCGGGCCTACAGCGACGGCTCCCTGCCGATCGGCTGGGGGCAGACGATCTCCCAGCCGTATATCGTCGCCCGCATGCTCCATCTGCTCGGGGTGCGGCCGGGCGACAAGGTGCTGGAGATAGGGACCGGCTCCGGCTACCAGGCGGCGCTGCTGGCCCATCTCACCGGGGCCGCCTGGACCGTGGAGCGTCTGGAGCCGCTGGCCCGGCGGGCCCGCGACAACTGGCTCCGCGCCGGCGTCAGGCATGTGAACCTGCGCCTCGGCGACGGCACCCTGGGCTGGCCCTCCGAGGCGCCGTTCGCGGCCATCATCGTCGGCGCCGCGGCCCCCGCGCCTCCGAAGAGCCTGTTGGCGCAGGTGGCCCCCGGGGGCCGCCTGGTCGTCCCGATCGGGGACGCGGTGCGGCAGGTGGTCAAGGTGCTGAAGCGGACCGGGACCGGGGCCCAGGTCGAGGATGGCGACGCCTGCTCGTTCGTCCGCCTGATCGGGCGCGAGGGATTCGGCGAGTGATCACCGACCTGCTCAAGATCCTGAGCGCCTTC
>DASTNM010000297.1:0-3899 GCA_035762745.1 Candidatus Polarisedimenticolia bacterium | reverse complement strand
CCGGTCCCGCCGGGGTAGGCCGGCCCGGGCGGTTCGACGGCAAAGAGTAGCACCACGGCGATCCCGCCCAGCCTCAGTGCGGGAAGACGCGTTTCCGGGAGATGCCTTCGGGCGGAAGCGATCATGAAGACCCCAAGGGTGCGCTGAGAATACCCATAGGAGACCGCCTGTCAATCGCTTGTTACCGGGGATGGAGCGTCCGGCGGGACCGCCTGTGCTAGCATCCCGCCCAGGAGAGTTCCATGCCTCGGACCAATCGCCGTGAATTTGTCCGCCTGCTCGGAGCTGGGGCCGCGCTCACCGCCTTTCCCCTCGGACGGCAGACCCCGGAGCTGATTCTTCACAACGGGCGCTTCGTCACCATGGACGCGGCGCTGCCGCGGGCGCAGGCGGTCGCCGTTGCGGGAGGACGCTTTCTCGCCGTGGGCGCGGACGCCGAGGTGCTGCCGCTCGGCACCACTCGGACGAAGCGGATCGACCTCGCCGGCAGGACCGTCACTCCCGGCTTCATCGACGCGCACAGCCATCCTGCGTATGCCGGCCGGGCCCACCTCCGCATGGTGGACTGCGATCTGCCTTCCATAGAGAAAATTCTGGCGGCCCTTCGCGAACGCGCCGCCAGGACGCCGGCGGGGGAGTGGGTCCTGGGATTCAAGTATGACGATACGAAGACCGCCGAAGGGCGGCCGCTCACCCTGGCGGATCTCGACGAGGCGGTGCCGGCGCATCCGGTGTTCATCGAGCACCGCGGCGGGCACACCGCCTACGTGAATTCGCCGGCGTTCAAGAAGGCGGGCATCGATGCGAAGACTCCCAGTCCTCGCGGCGGGACGATCGATCACGACCCCGCGACCGGGGGGCTCAGCGGGCGGGTCACCGAGCAGGCGAAGGAATCTCTTTTCAAGAGCGTCCCCCTGGTGTTCACACGCGAGGACTTTCGAGAGGGGATCAAGCTCATCTCGAAGATGATGACGAAGACCGGGATCACCTCGGCGCATGAAGCGGGCGGCACACCCGACGATCTGCGTGCCTACGAGGACGCCCATGAAGCGGACGAGCTGCTCTTCCGAGCCTACTGCCTGATTGACCATCACAACCTGGATTCGATGCTGGCAGCGGGAGTGCGGACGGGACTCGGCGATGACTGGGTGCGCGTCGGCGCGGCGAAGTTCGTCTGCGACGGCTCGATCTCCGAGCGCACGGCGCGGCTTTCATCCCCCTACATCGGACGCCCCGACGACTTCGGAATCCTGGTCATGACCGAGGAGGAGCTGTACACCGAGGTGCGCAAGGCCCATCTGGCCGGGTGGCAGGTGGGCACGCACGCGAACGGCGATGTGGCCATCGATCAGACGCTGCGTGTCTACGAGCGCCTGCAGAAGGAATCTCCGAGGCGGGACCCGCGATTCCGTCTCGAACACTGCACCGTCATCGACGACGAACTCGTGAGGCGGATCAAGGCCCTCGGCGCGATTCCGACGCCCTTCTCGACTTACGTCTACTACCACGGAGAGAAGATGCAGTACTACGGCGCCGACAGGACGAACCGGATGTTCGCGCTGCGGAGCTTTCTCGACGCGGGCATCCCTGCGACGCAGGCCTCCGACTACCCGCCGGGGGAGTTCGCGCCGATGATGGCGCTGCAATCCGAGGTGACGCGGACCGACCGGAAGGGGAACGTCTGGGGTCCGCGGCAGAGGATCAGCGTGGACGAGGCGATCCGCGTCGGAACCCTGAACGGAGCCTACGCCTCGTATGAGGAGCACCTCAAGGGATCGATCGAGGCGGGAAAGCTCGCGGACCTCGTCGTTCTGGGGCGCGATCCATTCAAGGAAGACCCGTCGACGCTCGTCACCATTCCCGTGGAGCGGACGATGCTCGGGGGTCGCTGGGTCTACGAGTCCTGAACGCGTCCGTACGAGGGGCCTGGCGATTGTAGGGCGACAGAATGCGGCCCACTGAGGCGCCGCGCGCACGGCGCGCGGACGCACGGCAGAAACCGCCGCGGGAGGTTCACCTTGAGACTCGCCTCGATTTCGTCCCTGCTGGACGCAGCACGGCGGATCTTTCTCCGGTTCCCCGGGACGCTTGTCTCGGCGATGCTGGCGGCCAAGGTGGCCATCGGTCTGGTCGACAAGCAGCCGGCGCCCGAGAGGTCGATGAACCTGCTCATGGCCGCGGCTTTGGGGATCCCGCTCTTCACCGCCCTGCGGTTGTTCTGGGAGAAATCTCCCCGGGGCCGACCCCTGTCCCGATCCTGGATTCCGCTGGTGGGCGGCGCGCTCCTCCTGCTGCTCTACTGGCATCTGCTCAATCGGGACCCCGGCGACAGCCGCTATTATCGTTACTGCGAGATCTCCTTGGCGCTCCACCTGGCGGTGGCGATCGCGCCCTTCCTGGGGCGCGGAGAGATCAACGGCTTCTGGCAGTTCAATCGCCGGCTGTTCCTGCGCGCCTTTCTGTCGGCGATCTACGCCGCCGTCTTCTTCGGCGGTCTGGCGCTCGCCCTGGCGGCGGTGGACCATCTCTTCGACGTCAAGCTCGACAACGAGATCTATCCGCGGCTCTGGCTGTTCACGGTGTTCGTGTTCCAGACCTGGCACTTCCTGGGAGGGGTCCCGTTGGATCTCGCAGGTCTCGAGCGGGACCGGCAGCACCCCAATGCGCTCAAGATCTTCAGCCAGTACATGCTGGTGCCTCTCGTCGTGCTCTACGTCTTCATTCTCTACGCCTACATGGGCAAGATTCTCATGTCCCCCCAGTGGCCTCAGGGCTGGGTCGGCTGGCTGGTGTCGTACGCCGCGATCTTCGGAGTCCTGACGCTGCTCCTGCTCCATCCCGGGCGGCAGGACACGGAGAGCCGCTGGATCAAGGTCTTCGAACGGGCCTTCTACGCCGCCGTCTTGCCGCTGCTGGGGTTGCTCTTCGTGGCCCTGGGGAAGAGGGCGGGGCAGTATGGAGTGACGGAGCGGCGGTACTTCCTGTTCGTGCTCGGTCTCTGGCTGGGCGGCATCGCCCTGTACATGCTGTTCAGCACCGCGAAGAACATCAAGATCGTGCCGGTGACGCTCGGGGTGACAGCGCTCCTGACCGCCTGCGGTCCCTGGGGCGCCTACCAGGCCTCCCTGCGCAGCCAGAGCCGGAGATTGGAATCTCTCTTGACGCGGTACGGCCGCCTGGCCGACGGAAAGATCACCACCTCCACCACGCCCGTCGATCGGACGGACCTCAAGGAGATCAGCGCGGCCGTGGAGTACATCGTCACGAATCACGGGGCGAAGAGGCTGAACCGCTGGAGAGGCCCTCAGTGGGGCGGCGTGGGCTCGGAGAGACCCACGTGGGACCAGAGGTACCGTGCCACCAGAGAGTTCCTGGCGGCGATGGGGCTCGAGTATGTTTCGCCCTGGGGCGGATCGACATCCTTCGCGTACTACCAGGTGGAGGAGGATGGGCTGGACGTCGTCGGGTTCGAGTGGCTGGTGCCCTTCCATTTCGGGTCTCCCACCGCAGGCAAGGATTCCGGGAAGTATTCGGCGCGCCTCGGTGATCGGGGCCGTACGGTCGAGATCCTGAGGGGGTCGACCGTGATCCTCAAGGAGTCGCTGGAGCCGATGCTGAAACGCCTCCCGTCTCCACACGGCTCGGTAGGCAATGCCGTCCCGAGCGCCGACATGTGCCTGGTGGCGGCGGATCCCTCTCTGCGCGACAAAGTCTGCTTCACCAACCTCACGATGGAAAGGGAGGGGAACGACACGGCCTCGGTCCAATACGGCTCCGGATACCTGCTGATCGACACCACTCCTTGAGGCTTAAGACCCGCCTTCGACGAGCGCGGCCAGCCGGATCTTTGCCGTGACCTTCAATGGCTTGGGGATCCGGGGACCCTCTGGCCTCGTTCG
>DASTNM010000296.1:0-9516 GCA_035762745.1 Candidatus Polarisedimenticolia bacterium | reverse complement strand
AATGTCACCTTCACGCTGACGGTCAGCAACGCCGGCCCCAACGGGGCGACCGGCGTGACCGTCTCCGACCCGCTGCCGAGCGGATACACCTACGTCAGCGACACCGGTGGCGGGGCGTACAACTCCGGCACGGGGCTGTGGACGGTGGGTGCAGTGGCCAGCGGTGGCAGCGCGGCGCTCGGCATCACAGCCACGGTTCTGGCGTCGGGGAGCTACACTAACGGCGCGCAGGTGCAGGCCAGCAACCAGGCGGACCCGGACTCGACGCCGGGGAACGGGGTGGGGAACGGCGAGGACGACCAGGCGTCGGTCACGGTGACCCCGGGGGCGGTGGCCGACCTGTCGCTGACCAAGACATCCAGCAACCCGAGCCCGAACGTCGGAAGCAATGTCACCTTCACGCTGACGGTCAGCAACGCCGGCCCCAACGGGGCGACCGGCGTGACCGTCTCCGACCCGCTGCCGAGCGGATACACCTACGTCAGCGACACCGGCGGTGGCGCGTACAACCAGGGCTCCGGCATCTGGACGGTCGGCGCGCTGGCCATCGGCGCCAGCGCGACGCTCGACATCACCGCCACGGTGCTGGCGTCGGGGAGCTACACCAACGGCGCGCAGGTGCAGGCGAGCAACCAGCCGGATTCCGACTCGACGCCGGGGAACGGGGTGGGGAACGGCGAGGACGACCAGGCCTCGGTCACGCTGACCCCGGTGGTGCTCGGCTTTGTCACGTTGACCAAGTCAGCGACGCATAACGAAGTTTCCGTTGGCGGGCTGGCTGACTATGCCGTCACGCTCCAGAACGTCTCGGGCGGAGCGCTGACCGGAGTCACGGTCGGCGATCGAATGCCGGCAGGGTTCAGCTTCGCGGACGGATCCGCCCGGCTGGTTCGGGCGGGTCTCGACACGCGGATCGGGACCGCAGATGACGTGCTGACGCCGCTCGCCGGCAGCGGGGCGGCGCCGCTCCTGCTCGGTCCGTTCGACCTCGCGGCCGGCGAGGTCGTCGAGGTCCGGTACGTGTTGAGAGTCGGGAGCGGTGTCGTGCCTGGCGAGCACACCAACAGGGCCACCCCCCTGCAAGGGATCGTGCCGATCGGCAACACGGGCAGCGCCTCCGTCGAGGTGCAGCTCGACCCTACGTTGGACCTCTCGGTGGTGAGCGGCAAGGTGTTCGGGGACACGAACCGGAACGGTCTCCAGGACGACGACGAGCCGGGCGTTTCCGGCGCCATGGTGGCCCTCGACGACGGGACTTACGCCATCACCGACGACCACGGTCTCTACCACTTCCCCGCGGTCAAGCCGGGCCAGCGGATGATCAAGCTCAATCTCCACAGCCTGGTGCCGGGAACGGTCGCCACCACCGACCCCGGCGTCGTGCTCTGGATTACGCCGGGGCTGATCGCAAAGGCGACGTTCGGAGTGGTCACGGCCAAGGAGACGGAGTCGATCGGCCGCCCGGCGATCAAAGGCCTGGCCGTCACGAGCGAAGCCGTCGAGCAGCCTCTCGAGGTGCAGGGGAGCGCCGAAGCGATCGCCGCCATGATCAACGGCCGGAGCCTGCCGTTCCCCTCGGCGGACGTGCAACTGGCGATCGCGAACCTCGACGACATCATCGAGGTCGGGACGACCCGCCTGACGGACCCTGCGACGTTCGATCTGACGATCGATCCCGCGAATGGTGTCGCTGGCTGGGCGATGACCATCCTGGACCAGAACGGCGCTCCGTTCAGGGTCTACCAGGGGAAGGGAGCGCCTCCGGCCAGGCTGACGTGGGACGGCCGATCCGACGACGGAACACTGGTGACGGCCGGTGGGATCTACGGCTACCAGCTCGAGATTCGCTTCAAGGACGGCACGCGCAGCACGAGTCCGCGACGGGTGTTCGGCGTGAACCGCAGCAATGTGGTCTCCATCCGTCTCACCGGTGACGCGTTCGAGACCGGGAAGGCGGTCCTCAGCGAGCGCGCCAGGCAGGCGCTGGGGGAGGCCGCCCTGGCGCTGAAAGGGATCCCCAACCAGAAGATCGTCATCGAGGGGCATACCGACACCACCGGGACGAACAGCTTCAACCAGACCCTTTCCCGGCGCCGCGCGGAGGCCGCGGCGGAGTTCCTGACGAAGAACCTCGGCTTCGATCCCGACCAGGTCGTCACGGCGGGGTACGGCTCGGACCGGCCGCTCGCCCCGAACGACACGCCCGAGGGACGGACCCTCAACCGTCGCGTCGAGATCCGAGCCGAAGTCAAGAAGGTGACCCGCGCCGACCTCAAGGATCACTATCGAACCGAGCCCGGCGTGCAGGTCAACGACCAGCCGGTGGAGGTGAATCGGAGCGGGCGCTTCCGCACCGAGGTGCCGGCGGGGGCGGCCGACCAGGTCACCGTCTCGGTCAACGACAGCGAGGGGCGGAGCGCCCAGGCGACGGTCCCGCTGCCGCCGCTGGAGATCGTCCAGCCACGCGGACGGCAGGTGATCGCGTTCGGGGACCAGAGCGGCGTGTGCCGCGCCGAGCCGGCGCCGGACCCGGGCCAGGAGCGGGGCCAGGGGGACGACGGCCGCCCTGCCGTGGTCTGCCGGCTGCGCGGGACGACCCGGTCGGGGATGCATGTGGAACTGGACGGGTCGGCGCTCGCGGTCGGGCCCGAGGGGTCGTTCGCTTCGGAGGTTCGGCTCCGCCTGGGTGAGACCGTCCTGGGGCTGGTGGCCAGCGACTCGCAGGGGAACACCCGCATCGCCTCGCTCGAGGTGCACGTCACGGACCGCGACGACAAGGGCCTCCTGGTGATCGCCGAGGAAGCGATCCCGAATCTCTCGGTGGACCTGCCGCCGGCGGGCGCGACCCTGACTTCGCCACACCTCGGCCTGTCGGGCCGCGCCGATCCGGGCAGCCGGGTCGAGGTCAACGGCCTCCCGCTCGGCGTGGCGGCCGACGGCTCGTTCACCGGTCGGATCGATCTGCCGGCCGGTGAGAGCAAGCTGATCCTTCGCGTCATCGACCGCGACGGGCGCACCGGCCAGATCGAACGGCCGGTCCGCGTCGGCCCGCCACCGCTCTTCCTGATGGCGCTCGCCGACGGGACCTTCGGCCGTCTCGACGGGAAGGGGATGGTGAGCACGGCGGGCCTCGACGCGGCCGACCGCTACTACTTCGAGGGACGGGTCGCCTATTACCTCAAGGGGACCATCGCGGGGAAGTACCTCATCACCTCCGCGTTCGACAGCGACAGGAACCAGGTCTCCACACCCTTCAAGGATCTCGACATCGATGAGTCGCGCCGACTGCTGACCAACCTCGATCCGGACAAGTTCTACCCGATCTACGGCGACGGCAGCGCCGTCACCTACGACGCCGAGAGCCAGGGGAAGCTCTACCTCGCTCTCGAAAGCGATGAGATCCAGGCCCTGGTCGGCAATTACTCCCTGGCGCTCAACCAGGCGGAGCTGGCGAGGTACCAGCGGACCCTGCACGGCGGGCGGTTCGTCTACCGCTCGCTGGCCGACACGCGCTACGGCGAGCCCGACACCCAGGTCGTCCTGTTCACCGCCGATGTCCAGCACGTCCACATCCGCGACGAGCTGCGTGCCACGGGGGGCTCCCTCTACTACCTCAGCCAGCGAAATGTCGTCGAGGGGAGCGAGGAGGTCACCGTCGTGGTCCGCGACAAGAACACCGGGCTGACCCTCAGTCGCGATCGGATGCGGCAGAACGTCGACTACAGCATCAAGTACGAGGAGGGGCGCCTGGCGTTCCAGCGGCCGGTCTCGAGCGTCGCGCCCAGCGGGTCGCTGGTCGACTCGGAGCCGCTGTCGGGGCACCCGGTGTTCATCCAGGTCGACTACGACACCGTGGTCGGTGCGTTCGAGAGAACGGTGTCGGGAGCCAGGGCCCGGCAGCAGCTCGGGGACCATGTGGCCGTCGGGGCCACCTACGTGGATGACAGGCTGGGAGCCAGCCCCTACGAGCTCAAGGGCGCCGACGCGGAAATCCGGCTGGGGACCAACTCGAAGATCAGCGCGGAATACGCGGATAGCGACGGCGTCGACTCCACGTTGTTCGTCAGCGAGGACGGCGGTGTGTCCTACACCGGTGTTTCGACCACCGGGGCCGAGACAGGCTCCGCCTGGAAGGCGTCCGCCGACCTCGATCTCGGAGAATGGGCCGGACGCTCGGACCGATACCGATTGCGCTTGTATGACAAGCAGATCGATCAGGGCTTCTTCTCGAACGGCAACCGCGCGGAGCAGGGCACCGACAAGAAAGGCGCCAACCTCGATCTCAAGATCGCGGACGGCGACATGCTGTCGGTCCGCTACGACCGCGAAGAACGCCTGGGCGTATCCCTCCCGGGGGCGGTGGCGGAGTCGGTCGTCGGCTCCACGCAGTGGGACCACAAGAGGGAGCGATGGGGCTTCGGGGTCGAGTTCCTGGACAAGGAGACCGCCGACGCCGCGGGCGCGTCACTGACGAGGGACCGGTTCGGGTCGGTCCGCTTCTGGTCGAAGATCACCCAGCGATTCCTGGCGGGCCTGGAGCGCCAGCAGACGATCAGCGGGAAGGACAACGACCAGACCACGCTCGATCTGGAGTACCGGGCCTTGCGCTCCCTGTCGCTCACCGCGCGGGCGACCGAGGGCTCCCTCGGCCGCGCCGTCCAGGCGGGCGCCGTTCTGAAAGCGGTCGGCGGTGAGGTCTACCTGGCCGAGCGGCTTGCGGACGATCGGCTCGGCGAGAGGACGTCGACTGTCCTCGGCGCGAAATCTCCGCTGGGACCGTCGAGCAAGGTTTACACCGAGTACCAGTGGGAGGACGGCGAGCACGGTCCCCGGCGCGTGTCGCTCCTGGGTCTGCAGCGCCAGTGGGACGCAGGTCCCGGCTTCAAGTTCATCCTGAGCGGCGAGACCGCGGACGTCGTGGGCGGACCGCTGATCAGCAAGCGAAGCGCAGGCACCGCCAGTGTCTCCTACGCCAATCGATCGCTGACCGCGTCCACCCGCGACCAGATCCGGTTCGAGGAAAGCAGCGCGCGCACGGTGCAGTATCTGACCGTCAACAACATCGACTATCGCCTGAACAGCGACTTCTCATTGCTCGGGCGCTACCGCTACACCGAGACGCGGGATCGGGACACCGATCTCGTCGAGGCCCGGTTCGACGAGCGCACCGTCGGGCTCGCCTACCGCCCGGTCCGGCACGATCGCTTCAACGCGCTGACGCGCTACACCAGGGTCCTGGACCTGCGGCCGCCCGGAACGGGGCAGACCGAGGCGGTCGAACGGCTCCTCGAAATCTTCTCTCTCGACACCGCCTTCGATCTGACGACGCGGCTGCAGTGGCTGTCGAAGCTGGCCTGGCGCGCCCAGACGGAGGCCTTCGGCACCCTCGCGGCCGCCAGGTCGCGCGCCTCTCTGACGGTGCAGCGCGTCAACGTGAAGATCGCCGGACCTCTCGAGGGCGGGATCGAGTACCGCGTGCTCGCCGAGACCGAGGGAGGCGATCGCCGGCAGGGGTGGTTGAGCGAAGTCATGTGGGAGGTCCACAAGAGCGTGCGGGTCGGCGGCGGTTTCAACTTCACCGACTTTACGGACAACGCGCTGTCAACGAACGATTACTCGGCGCGCGGCTGGTTCTTCCGCGTGCAGGGACGGTATTGATCGCCATGCTCAGGCGGATCCTGCGATTCCTCTTCACGCGCGGCGGCGAGGCGCTCCTCGCCGTGGCCCTGGTCCTCGTCTTCTTCTTCTCTTTCATGGCCCTGCTGAGCCTGACCTTCCCCGAAGGAACCAGCCTGACCGACCTCATGCGCTCCGGGCAGCCGGTCAGAGGAAGGGCGCGGCCGGCCGTGCGGCAGGTTGATGTCGGCCAGCCGGATGATCTCTCCTCGGGGGCGGTCGCCCTGCTGTCCAGCGTGCACCGGGAGGTCAAGGACAAGCCCCCCGATGCCATCGCCTGGAGCGACTCGAGGTCCGGTCTGCCGCTGGGCGATTACCACTCCGTGCAGACCTTCGAACTATCCCGGGCGACCATCACATTCAGCGAGGACGCCGAGATGAAACTCGGTGAGAACTCCCTGGTCGTGGTCAGGAGGCTCGAGAGCCTGTCGTCCGGGAGCCGCAAGCGGGCCTCTCTGCTCGTCCTCGACGGGACACTGCAGGGACACCTCGCGGTCGGCCGCCTCGAAGGTCCGATCGTCGAGATTGAGGCAGCCACCGACGCGGCCAGGCTGCGCGCCGATTCCTCATCCGGGAAGGCGACGCAGTTCGCCGTCAGCGTCAACGACAACCGCTCGTCGACCTTCTCCGTCTTCGGCGGCAGCGCCCAGGTCGTCTCGGACCGGGGGACGCTCGTCGTCGCGCCGAATCAGTCGGTGACGGTCAGCGCGGAGGGCACCTTCGGGCCGGTGCTTCCACTCCCGCCCGCGCCGGCGCCGGTCGCTCCGCAGGACGGGGCGCGCCAGCTCTATCGCTCCAGCCGCACCCGCGTCGAGTTCCGCTGGTCGGCACCGGCGCCGGAGGAAGGGTATGTCCTGACGGTCGCCCGCGATCGGGGATTCCTCGATCAGGTGGCGAGCGAATCCGCCGGCGGGCCGGTCTTCACGCTCGGCAACCTCCGCGCGGGGCGCTACTACTGGCGCGTGCGCGCGGTGCGCGCCGGTCTCGAGGGGCCCGAGAGCGCCACGCGGGAATTCGTCATCGTCCAGGACCGGCGGCCGCCGCCCCTCGCCGTCACCTTCCCGGGCCACAGCGTCGCCCAGCAGGAGATCCTGCTGCGGGGAACGACGTCGCCCGGCACGAAGGTCTCCGCGGCGGGCCAGGAGGCCACCGCCGACGGCAACGGCCGGATCACCTTCCGGCTCGGCCTGAAGCGGGGCGTGAACGTCGTGGTCGTGGAGGCGGCCGACGAGATAGGGAACGTCACTTATCGCTCCAGCATCGTCAACGCGAACTATTAGAAGAGGGGCATCGGCATGCGACTACCGTTCGTTCCGATCCGCATCAAGATCCTGATCTCGGTCCTGTTCGTCGTGACGGCCGTCGTGAGCGTGATCACCTACACGATGGCCAACATGTTCCACGAAGACAAGCGGACGTACATCAACGACCTGGCGTCGGTGGTGACCCTCAACACCGCACAGGAATGCCGGGCCCTCCTCGTCGGCTATCGTGAGCGCCTGCAGGCCTACGCGCGCATCATCGGGCGTGAGGAGCTGCCCCAGGTCGAGAGGGCCGCGCTCCTGAAGGGATTCTTCGAAGACTTCCCCGCTCTCGTCGCCGTGACGCTGTACCGGGGCGGCGAGGAAGTCGCCTCGGCCGTCGACGAGGAGACGCTGCGGGAGGCCGGTCTCACGAAGGAGGCATTGAAGGAGCAACAGCGGGCGCATCCCCTGCCGTTCGCGCGGATTCAGGCGGGAGAGGTCTTCGTGGAGAACTCGACGCTGGCCGAGAAACTGCCGACCCTGACTCTGGCGACCGCGGACGCACCCGGCAAGGATGCGCGCCCGGCGGCGATCTCGGCCGTCGTGCGTCTGGATGATCTCCTGTCGCTGACACGCCGGTCCGGAGTCTTCGACATCTTCATCACCGACGCGGCCGGGACCCTCCTGGCGCACCCCGACGTCGCGCGCGTCGCACGCAAGGAGAGCATTCCCCTGCGCCCCGAGGTCGCCGGTCTCGATGCCCGGCATAGCGCCGGAATCACGCTCGAGTACCTGCGGGGCGGCGCCAGGACCATCGGGGGCTTCGCGCCGGTCGACTTCGGCCGCCTGTTCGCGGTGGCGGAGATCCCGAAGTCGGCGGCCTACCTCGCAACGCGCAGCCTCCTCAATCACCTCCTTGTGGTTGCCCTCGGGCTGCTGTTCGCATCCTCGTTTGCCGGCCTGTTCTGGTCACGTCGCATCACGCGTCCCATGGAGGACCTGTCCCTCGCCACCCGTGAGGTCGCCAAGGGGCGCTTCGACATCCAGGTTGAAGTCAAGTCCCACGACGAGATCGGGACGCTGGCCAGCTCATTCAACCACATGGCGATCGAGCTCAAGGATCGCGAGACCGCGCTGCACGAGGCGCAGGCGCAACTCATCCAGTCGGAGAAACTCGCCGCCGTCGGCCAGCTCGGGGCCGGCATCGCCCACGAGGTCAAGAACCCGCTGGCCGGCATCCTGGGCTGCGCGCAGCTCTCCATGCGCGACGCGCCGCAGGGAACCCTGCTCGCGAAGAACCTCCAGCTCATCGAGAAGGAGACCAAGCGCTGCAAGGTGATCATCGAAAATCTCCTTAAGTTCGCGCGGCAGGAGAAGGCCCTGCTCGAGCCGACCGACCTCAACCGGGTGGTGGAGGACGCGATCGCCATCGTGCTCCATCAGCTCGAGCTGAACCAGGTCAAGGTCCAGACACATCTGGCGCCCGGTCTGCCCCAGATCCGCGGCAATGCCAACCAGCTGCAGCAGGTCTTCATGAACCTGATGATCAATGCGCAGCACGCGATGGAGGGCAGCCAGGGAACGGTCGTCCTTTCGACCGCCCTGACGGCCCCCGACCGCATCGAGGTGCGCGTGAGCGATACCGGTCCGGGCATTCCCCAGGAGATTCAGAAGAGGATCTTCGAGCCGTTCTTCACCACGAAACCCACCGGCAAGGGCACGGGCCTGGGTCTCTCGGTCAGCTACGGGATCGTCAAGGACCACGGCGGGGAGATCCGCTCGGAGAGCGAGCCGGGGAAGGGGGCGATCTTCGTGATCACCCTCCCCGTCATGGCGAACGCCGCGACGTCATAGGCGAAATCGACCGGGCTGGCCGTCGGTCAGTCCGGGAGCGCCGCGCAGGCGGCGGCTCGCCGGCAGTCGCCTTGCAGAATCAGTTCGGAGATCTCGCCGAGGAGATCACCGAGGTTGGTGGAAAGGCAGTCTCCCTCACCTGTCGCGACCCGGCAACTGCTCTGGAGGCGTCCGGCGCAGACGTTCAGGATCAAGACGGACAGCTTCGTCGCCGCGCGCTCCGGGCAGGAGGTTGGCGGGTCCGAGAGCACGGCCTGGCATGCGTCGATCCCGGACAGGCCGAGATCCGCGAGGATCCGGTTCGTGCAGGGGAGGATCCGGTCGGCGAAGCCCGGCTCGAAGGGGGCGACGTCTCGCGACCATCCGTTGGCGCGCGCGGCTCCCCGCGGCGCCGCGCACTGATGCCGCCAGTATCCCGGCCCGACGGGGTCAGGGGCGCACGGCGGAACGTAGTCGACCTCGAGAAGCGGCCGGCTGCCCTCCTCCGGAGATTCCCGTGAGTCGAAGCGCTTGACCGTCTGCGGCCTGGTCTCGTCGCCGAGCAGGATCCAGCCAGAGTCGATCTCCGGGTGGTCGAGCCAGGACTGCACGTCCGCGACCATGCCCGAGGTCGATTCCCAGGTGTAAGGACCCGGCTGATCGACGAGGGCATCGCTCCGGGGTGACGGATCGAAGTCGCCCCCCGGCTGCGCCCAGAAGACATCGTCGTAGAAACGGTGAATCCATGTGGAATCCCCCCGGA
>DASTNM010000295.1:0-2441 GCA_035762745.1 Candidatus Polarisedimenticolia bacterium | reverse complement strand
GGCTGGAGGAGGCCGAGCGCCGCGCCATCGCCGCGAGCCCTCTGATCAGGGCCGCCGGAGAGAGGGTGCACTTCGAGGAGGGGCGGCTGCGACAGGCGGGGATCTACCCCAATCCCGACCTGTCCCTCGAGACCTTCCGATTCACGAGCGGGTTCGACCCGAAGGAGACTGTCCTGTCACTGCGCCAGCCGATCCCGTACCACGGCAAGCGGGCCCTGGAGAAAAAGGAATCGTCCGAGCGCGTGGAGGTGGCACGCCGCGATCTGACCCGCGAGCGGCTCGACCTCCTTCTGGCCGTCCGCGAGTCGTTCTATCGCATCTACTACGACGGCCGGATCGTCGGCGTCGAGGACGAGGACGTCGAAGCGACCCGGGCGCTGCACCGGGCGGCGGAGGCGCGCGTGGCGGCCGGCGATGCCGCGCCTCTCGAGGCGCTCAAGGCGTCCGTCGAGGAGAGGCGGGCCGCGAACGAGCTGGGCCGGGCGCGTGGCGAGCTTCTGGCCGAAATCGCCTCCTTCAACCTGCTCCTCGGCCTGCCGGCCGACGCGCCGACGACGGTGGCCGAGCCCGAGCCTGTTCCCGAGCCGGCCGACCCGCTGCCGGTCCTGCAGGAGCGGGCGCTCAAAAACCAGCCGGCGATCGCGGCGCGCGAGCATGCGGCGCTGGCGGCCGGCTTCGCCGCCGCGCGGGCCCGGCTCGAGCGCCGCCCCGACGTCGCTCTCGGGCCGACCTTCGGCGACGACGCCGGGAATCTCTACGCCGGGGTCGGGGTGTCGCTGCGGCTGCCGCTCTGGAACCGGAACCAGGGGAACCTCGAGGCGGCCGAGGCGGCGCGCGCCGGGGCCGTCGACGAAGTCGACGCGGCGCGCCTGGCGGTCGCCCGCCTGGTCGCGGAGTCTCTCGGCCGCTACCGCTCCGCGTGGGCGCAACAGACGCTGTTCGAACAGGGCCTGCTGGCGGAGACGGCGCAGCTTCTCGAGTCGGCGCGCAAGTCGTACGAGGGGGGCGAATCGGGGATCCTCGAGCTGCTCGACGCGCGACGGACGGCGATCGCCGTCCGGGAGGAGTACTACCGCGCCAGTCTGGACGCGGCGTTGGCGGCGGTGGCGCTGCGCCGGGCCCTGGGGGACGATGCCGGAGGAGCGCCATGAGCGAGCGGCCGATACGATCGATTCCGGCGATGCTGCTGCTGGTGCTGGCCGCCGGTTGTGGCCGTGAAACGATCGAGACGAGGCCGCCGGCGGCGGACGGCGGCGCCGCGGAGGCGCCGGCCCGGGTCTTTCTCGCGCCCGAGGCCGTGAAGAAGGCCGGGATCGTCTCCGAGGTGGTTCACCCGGCGCCGTTCGCCGAGACGCTCGCCGTTCCCGCGCTCCTGAGCCCGACGCCGTGGACGGCGGAGGAGGTCGAGGCGCGTCTCATGTACCAGTCGGCCACGGCCCGCTTCCGACGCGCCGCGACCGACGTCGAGCGGTTGCGCAGGCTCGCCGGCGAGAATGTCGTGGCCCAGAAGACGGTGCAGGCGGCGGAGTCCGAGTACTCGCAGGCGCAGGTCGATCGGCTGCGCAGCGAGACGACGCTGCGGAGCCTCGGGATCGACCCGGAGCATGAAGGATCCTTCGCGCCGGCTGATCTCTGGGCGCTGGCCGACATCTACGACTCGCAGGTGCCGCGCGTGAAGGCCGGGGTCCGCGCCTTCATCCGGGTCGAATCGTTCCCGGACGAGTCGTTCGCGGGGCGCGTCGTGTCGCTGGCGGCGTTTCTCAAGGCGCAGACGCGCACCCTCACGGTCCGCATCGCGGTCCAGGACCCGCGCCACCGCCTGCGCCCCCAGGAGCCGGCGACGGTGGAGATCCAGGTCGCGGAGCGGACCGCCCTCAGCGTCCCGGCGCCGGCCGTGCTCTACCAGGAGACCGCCCGGATCCTGTTCGTCCGGCGCGGTGACGCCTTCGAGCGGGTCCGGGTCCGGGTGGGCGCCGAGCAGGGCGGCCGGGCGGAGATCCTCGCGGGGCTCGCGGACGGCGACGAGGTGGTGACACGCGGCGCGCAGATCCTCCTCGGGGAGCTGTTCAAGTCGAGCATCCCCGTCGGCGCCGACGCGGGCGACGAGGCGGAGGAGCGCTGAGGTGCTCGGACGCCTGGTCGGCTTCGCGCTCTCCAACCGGCTGATCGTCCTGACACTCGCGGGGCTGCTCCTGTTCTTCGGGATCCTGGCCGCCTCCTCCGCCCCGATCGATGTCTTCCCCGAGTTCGCCCCGCCCCAGGTGACGATCCAAACCGAGGCGCCCGGCCTCTCCGCGGCGGAGGTCGAGGCGCTGGTCACGATCCCGCTCGAGCAGGCGCTCAACGGGACTCCGGGGCTCGAGACGCTGCGCTCCTCCTCGGCCGCCGGGCTTTCGGCGATCTTCACCGTCTTCTCGGACGGCACCGATCTCTACCGCGCC
>DASTNM010000294.1:0-12805 GCA_035762745.1 Candidatus Polarisedimenticolia bacterium | reverse complement strand
GGTGTGGCGCGACTCATCGGCGCCGCTCCGGGCACCGTCCAGGTGCAACCCAGCACCTCCGTCGCCCTGTCCGTCGTGGCCTCCTGCCTCGATTTCAGCCGGGGCGGGCGTCGGAAGGTGGTGACCGGTGCGCACGATTTTCCGACCAGCGGCTACGTCTGGGAAGAGCAACGGCGGCTCGGGGCCGAGGTGATCGTCGTGCCGAGCGTGGACGGTCTGCGGCTGTCGACGGAGCGTCTCCTGGAGGCGATCGATCGGAAGACCTGCCTGGTGGCCCTGTCGCACGTCTCCTATCTCAGCTCCCACCGTCTCGACCCGCGGCCGATCATCGCCCGGGCCCACGAGAAGGGGGCGCTGGTTCTCCTCGACATCTACCAGTCGGCCGGGTTGCTGCCGATCGAGGCCGCCGCCTGGGGCGTCGACTTCCTGATCGGCGGGACGATCAAGTGGCTGTGCGGCGGTCCGGCCTGCGGCTATCTCTACGTCCGCCCCGACCTGATGCCGAGCCTGCGCCCCCGGGTCACCGGCTGGTTCGCCCACGCGGCGCCGTTCGATTTCGCCCACGGCGCGATCCGCTACGACGACGGCGTGCGTCGTTTCGCCCAGGGAACGCCGCCGATCCCGGCTCTCTACGCCTGCCTGCCGGGGCTGGAGATCATCGCCGAGGTCGGTCTGCCGGTGATCGAGGCCGAGTCACGACGGCGGACCGACATGATGATCGCGTTCGCGACGGAACGGGGCTGGCGGATCAACACGCCACGAGCCGCCGCCGAACGGGGCGGCTGCGTCATGATTGGCGTCGACCGGCCGCGCGAGATCGTGGAGCGTCTCCGGGAGCGCCGCGTCCTGGTGGACTGGCGTCCCGGCGTCGGCCTGCGCCTGTCACCCCACTTCTTCAACACCGACGCCGAGGTCGGCGAGGCGCTGGAAATCCTGTCGCGAATCCTCGGCTGAGCTGGTGATCTTAGCCTAAGAGGTGCTTGAAGCGACTCCAGCAGGAATACCGCTCCTCGGAGCAGCCAGAAGGAGACCCAGGGTCACCAGGAGCAGCCTGTAACGAGAGTTCCTCCCCATGCGACACCCCCTTTCGACTGAGGCTGACCTGCCGAGATCAAACCCTGCTGGCCTGCCCGCGAACCGAGGTCACGATCAGCGGGCTGCTTGGTTTTCATATACCCCCACCGCGCATCGCGGTCAACGAGCAACTCCCAGTCCTCGACCGGCCCAGAGAGCCGGGGCGAAGAGCGAGGAATTGTTCGAATCGCAGCTCTTGAGGGAGAGGCGCGTCGGCGCCGCGCCGGCGGCCCGATCCGCCGCTCTTGACGCGCGCCTCCGTCAGTCGTATATCTGCGTCAGACACGATCTCAACAGGAGCCGACGATGGGCCGACGAACACCGCCGCCCCTTCTCCGCGACGAGGCTGGGGAGGGCGAGACCGGGCTGGCGCGCTGCCCCAGATGCGACGCCGGCGAGCTCCTCGCGATCGCCCTGACCCGGCGCGGCGGCAGCGTCGGGCGGGCCGTTTACTGCGCCGGGATCTACGACCGCGAGCGGCGCCGCTTCCTGCGGCGCGGCTGCGGCTATGCCGCTACCTCCGAACGGGCGGCGGCGAGCGTGGACCCGCCGCGGCTCCTGGTGGTGGCCGGTGAAGGAGAGGAGGCCGTTCCATGAAACATCTGATGGCAGTCGTCTCGGCTCCAGTCGCTACGATCCTGCGCTGGCTGCTCGCCCTCGTGGCGAGCCTGCTGATCGGGGGAGGCGTCGCCGCGTTCGCCAGCGCTCCGACCCCGGGGCCTGTGCGCCGGGCGGCGCTCGATCCGCCCAATCTCGGGGAGGTCGCCGCGAGCGTGGGAGGATCCCTGGCGCGGGCCGAGGAGGCGCTCGATCGGCTGCTCGGCAGCCCCGAATGGGATATCGCCACTCCCGAAGAGCGTGCCGTGGCGGGCAGGGTCAAGAGGATCCTCGAGCAGACCCGCCTCGAGGCCGACGCCATACTGAAACGGGCAACGCCGGCCGCCTCCCAGGCCGCCCCGGCGATCGGCCATGCCTTGCGAGTCGTGGCGCAGGGGACGGGGGAGGCCCGCTCGATCCTGAAAGATTACGTCAAGGGGTACGGCCCTGCGCCCCGCGCCGCCGGGGCGAGCAGCGTCAGCGCCCAGATCGACCTGCAGCGTCGGAACGCCCTCGCGGAGTTGAGGGAGGCGCGCGACCGGTTTCGCGTTATTGACAGGGAGGAGAGACGCGCGCAGGAGCACGAGACAGTCCGTCCCGGAGTGATCGAGCGGGGCGAGAAGCTGGTTCCAATCGGCAGACCCTGCGGATAGATCGGCCGTTCAGCGCTGCGCCGGCGGGTGGTCGTGCGATGCCAGGTCGCCCCGCCGGGTGGCGGCGAACTCGTCCCCCTCGTTCCAGGTCGGGATCGCGGCGCCCTCCGCGACCCGGTCGCCGACGTACAGCGCAATGCGGGCGGTCGCCGCCGATCCCGACAGGTCAAAGGCCGGGTCGTATTCGTCCTTCGGACGGTGGTAGCGTTTCTCCTCGTACTCGTCCCAGATCTTCGCCCCGTAGCCGGCCGGCTTGCCGATGTAGTCGAGCCCCGGGTCGAGGCTGAAGGCCGGGATCCCGAACTTGGCGAAGTTGAACTGGTCGGAACGGTAGAACGACCCCTGCTCCGGGTGCGGGTCCGTCACGACCTTGAACCCCAGGAGGCGTGAGGCCTCCTGCACCACGTCGCGCAGGCTCGACCGGTCGGCGCCGAGAAAGGTGAAGTCGCGTGGCTCGCCCCAGACCGGAGTGACGTCGAGATTGATGTCAGCGACAGTCAGCCGGGTCGGGACGACCGGATGCGAAACGTAGTACTCCGACCCGCGCAGACCCCCCTCCTCGGCGGCGCAGGCGAAGAAGAGCAGGCTGCGGCGGGGCCGCTTCGGCATCGTGGTGAAGGCCCGCGCCACCTCCAGCATCGTGGCCACGCCCGAGGCGTTGTCGGCGGCGCCGTTGTAGATGTCGTCGCCGTCCTCGGCGGCGCCGCGCCCGAGGTGATCGTAGTGCGCCGAGTAGACTACGATCTGATCGCGTAGCTTCGGGTCCGAGCCGCGCAGGAAGCCCAGGACATTCCAGGTGGTGAGAGTCCGCACTCGGGTGACCAGGTGGGACTCGAGGCGCACATCGAGCGGAACAGGCCTGAAATCGCGCCGCGCCGCCGCCTCGCGCAAAGCGTCGAAATTCTGGCCCGCCTTTTGAAGGAGGGTCCGGCCGAACGGCTCGCTCACCCAGGCGGCAATCGCGAGAGGCCGGGGACTCTTGGGGCCGAGGGCCACGTAGGGACGCTCGCGCCCCCAGGAGTTGCGCACCACGTTCCAGCCGTACCCCGCCGACTGGTCGGTGTGGATCAGAATCGCCCCGAGCGCCCCGGCCCGCGCGGCGCTCTCGTACTTGTAGGTCCAGCGCCCGTAATAGGTCAGGGCCTTGCCGCCGAAGAGGGCAGGATCCTCCGAGGGCGGGTCGTTCACCAGCATCACCAGCACCTTGCCCCGGACATCCGCAGCCTTGAAATCGTTCCAGTCGAACTCCGGGGCGACGATGCCGTAACCGACGAAAACCAGCGGCGCCGCGATCTCCTCCGTCTCCTTCTGGGTCTCGGTGTTCGCCACGTACTCCTCGAGCATCCTGGGCTCCAGTCGCTCGGCGCCGGCCGTGAACACCAGCCGGCTCTCGGGCTGCGTCTCGATGCCGACGAGCGGCACCTCCTGCAGGAAGGAATCGCCGGCGACCGCAGGCTCGAGCCCCAGCTGGCGGAAGCGTGTCTCGAGGTAGAGAGCCGCCAGGTGTCCGCCCCGCTGCCCGGTGCCGCGTCCCTCGAGAAGGTCGTCGGCCAGGAATTTGAGGTCGCTGCGGATCCTGCCGGCGTCGATCGACTCGAGCGCATGCGTCAGGTCGGGTGCCGGACCCGTTGGCATCGCGGCGGCCAGCAGGGCAGCGGCCAGGAGGGGAGCGATGAGAATGGGAACGGTGCGGGCAGGCATCGGCTTGATCATCGTGGCTCCTTGGCCGTGGAACGGCGCGTGCGAGCATGGCGGTCGGGTCCGGGGCGGGCCTGGGAGCGGGGCGCCGGCGCGCCGCCCTCTCCGGGGTAGATGACGCGCTCCAGGAAGAGACCGGACGGAGGCGCGGTCCACTGCGCCGGGTCGTCGACGATTTCGCTCAGGTAACGCGCGACGGCTTCCGGCGGGATCTGTCCGAGGCCGATCTGCACCAGGACACCGACGACCCGGCGCACCATCCGGGGCAGGAAGTGGTCCGCCTCGATGGTGAAGGTGGTCAGGAAGTCGGACCTCCTGAAGCCGGCGGCGACGACCCGCACCCGCGGCTCCTTGATCTCCGCCGTGCGGTCGGCGAACGAGGTGAAATCGTGCCGCCCCGGCAGGGCGCTCGCCGCCCGCTCCATCAGCGCGAGGTCGAGCGGCTGGCGAACCCACCAGATGAGGCGTTTGAAGAAGGCCGAACGGCGCCTGGCGATCTGGTAGCGGTAGCGCCGGGTCACGGCGTCGTGCCGGGCATGGAAGTCGAGGGCGACTTCCTCCGCCTTCAGAACGTTGATGTCGGCCGGCAGCGCTTCGTTGAGCCCTTCGAGGATGGCGCCGGGCGCCCGGGTGGAGTTCGTGAAGAAGTTCGCGACCTGCCCCTCGGCGTGGACCCCCTGATCGGTGCGACCGGCGCCGAGGAGCCTGGGTGTCTCATCGAGCGTCGCCCGGATCGCCGTCAGGACCTCCCCCATCACCGTCCGCTGGTCCTTCTGGACCTGCCAACCGGCGTAGCGGGTCCCTTCGTATTCAAGGAGCAACCGGACGTTTCGGGTCGGGCCGCGACCCGTGCGCGGCCGTTCGTCGGTCAATCCGGGGCCTCCGCGGGGGCGACGGCGAACGGGCGGGCCTTGTCGGGCTGCGGCGCGGTCAGCAGGCTGACCACGATCAGGGTCACGATCGAGGCCAACAGCGACGAGTAGATCGTCTCGATTCCGAAGGGGAAGCGTTCGCCGCCCCCGAGAAAGAAGGCGTGCCGGATCTCCCAGATGAACCAGACGACCGTCCCGACGAGAATCGAGGCGGTTCCGCCGGCGGGGGTGGCGCGGGGCCAGAAGAAGACCGCCAGCACCGCCGGAGTCACGGCCGCGCCGTAGATGCTGTAGGCGGCCAGGGCCGCCTGCAGGATCCCTCCGAACGTGAACGTGAGCAGGTAGGAGGCCACGCCGAGGCCGAGGACCGCCAGGCGCGACAGCACGAGGATCCGGCGCTCGGTCGCCTGCGGATCGAGGAAACGCTGGTAGACGTCGCGCACCAGGTTGGTGGCGGGCACCAGCAGGAACGAGTCGGCGGTCGAGACGATGATGGCGACGATGGCGGCGAGGAGCAGGCAGCCGACCACCGTCGGCAGCCCGTGGCGCGCCACCTCCGGGATGATCGTCTCGGGCACCGCCAGCTGCCTGAACTGCGGCATGCTGCTGCCGACCACCGCCAGGGCGATCACGAGTGTCTCGACGATCATCACGCCGATGACCCAGCCGACGACCGAGCGGCGCGCCTCGCGCTCGTCGCGCGCGGCGAAGAATCGCTGGTACATGTTCGCGTTCCCGAGGAGCAGGAAGAGGGTGGGAGTGAAGAGGGCCAGCGCCTCCTTGAGGCTCATCGTTCCGAGCGGCTCGAAGTGGGACGACGGCAGAGCGGCGCGGACCGCCTGCCAGCCGCCCGCCGAGTGAAGCAGGAAGGGGACGGCGAGGAGCGTTCCGACGATGATCACGAGACCGTTGGCGATGTCGGTATAGGCGACCGAGATGAGGCCGGCGAAGATGGTGAAGCCGGTGGCGACGACGGCGGTGATGAGGATGCCCCACTCGTAGCTGATCTCGGGGATCACGAGGTGCAGGACGCGGGCCCCGCCGCGAAACTGGTACGAGACGATGATGGTGTAGGAGACCACCGTGGCGATCGTCGCCAGGACCCGGGCCGCAACGTTGTAGCGCGCCTCCATGATATCGGGCACGGTGAATTGACCGAAGCGGCGCGCCCGGCCGGCCACGAAGTAGATGATGACGATGCCCAGCCAGGCGCCGGCCGGCTGCCAGAGAGCCGCGAAGCCCTGACGGAAGCCGAGATTCCCTCCGCCGAAAATGCTCCCGGAACCGATCCAGGTGGACAGCAGCGTGCCGACCAGAATCGGCCAGGTCAGCGTGCGACCCGCCACCATGAACTCCTCCTGGGTCTTGACGCGGAGGCCGAGCCAGACGCTGATACCGACCAGCAGGGTCAGGTAGGTGACGACCGTGACGAGGTAGATCATCGGGGCACGATGGCGAACACGCGGGCCGGCGCTCCCGATCCGCGGCTGATCTTCATCGGAGCGACGATCACGGTGAAGCCGCGCACCGGCAGGAGATCGAGGTTGTCGAGGTTCTCGACCTGGTAGCGTCCACCGTCCAGGATCACCTTGTGCCCCTCGAAGGTGGCCGAGACACCGGGATCGATGCTCAGGGTGTCGATGGCGACGCCGTTGACGTCCCGCTCCTTCAACAGGTGCCTGAGCGCCTCGACCGAGAAGCCGGGGAAATGCATCGTGCCGGCCTCGTCGCGGTTCAGGTAGCGATCGGGGTTCTCCCAACGCTGGTGCCAGCCGGTGTTCAGCACGACCAGCGAGTGGGCCGGGATCCTGCCGTTGACCTTCTCCCACTCGAGGATGTCCGGGAGCGTCAGGGCATAATCGGGATTCGCCGAGGACTTGGGACGCGCGTCGATCATGATGCCGTTGCTGATCAGGTTGCGCGCCGGGATCTCGTCGACCGACGGCAGCCCCTTGCCGAAATGGGCCGGGGCATCGACGTGCGTCCCGGTGTGCTCGCCGCTCGCGAACGAGTTCATGTAGTAGCCATCGGAGAGGCGCGTCAGCGGCTCGAGGGTGAACGGGACGCCGCCGGGATAGAGCGGCACACCATCTTGAAGATCGTGGGTGAGATCGATCACCTCGGCGCGCCCGTTGGCGATGTCTTCGAGGCTGAGGGAGAAAAGCTTCGCGGCGGCGGCGCCACCTGCGGCGAGCGACGCCAGGAGCGGGGCCAGGAGCGCCAGACGGGCGGCCCGTGTCGTCCTCATCGCTGGCGACCCCGGGAGGGGATCGACTCCTCCTGCGGCACCTCGTCTGCGACGCGTGAGAACTGCTCGACGCGGTCGGCGATCCTGGTGGCGCGCTCGCCGGCGTCGGTGAACGCGGCCGCGGCGTTCTTGAGGTGCTTCTGCCCCAGGCCGAAGGCATCCTGGAAGATGGCGAAGTCGCCGTGCAGCTGCTGCAGCCCCTTCAGGATCTCCCTCGCCTGCTGCTCGATCTTGAGCCCCATCAACCCGTAGGCGATGGCCTGAAGATAGGCGTACAGGGTGTTGGGGGAGACGGGGAGGACCTTGCGCCTGCGGGCGTAGGCGCCGATCGGGTCGTCACCGGCCACCGGCTCCTCCTGGATCGTCACCTCGTAGAAGACGTTCTCGGCCGGAACGAACATCAACGCCAGGTCGAGGGTCCCCTCGGCGGGGCGGATGTACTTCTCGGCGATGTCGTCGACATGCTTGCGGACGTCGCGCGCGAAGGCGCGGGCCGCCTTCTGACGCTGCTCGTCCGAGGCGGCCTCCAGCAGGACGCGGAACGCCGCGAGGGGGAACTTGGAATCGATCGGCACCAGCCCGCCGGGGAGATTCAGGACGGCATCGACGATCTCGCCGTTCTTGAAGGGATGTTGCAGGGTGAAGGAGCCGTTCGGGAACGACTGTCGCAGCAGCACCTCGAGCGACATCTCGCCCAGACCGCCGCGCACCTTGGGGGCCTGGAAGATCTGCTGCAGACCTCTGATCTCCTGTCCCAGCTCGAGGATCTGCTGGCTCCCCTTGCCGATCTCACCCAGGCGGTGGCTGATGTCGGCGATCAGTTTCCCGGTCTCGCCGGTCGCCTTCTGGAGGGTCTGGGCGTTTTCGGAGAGCCGCGCCCCCACCTGGTCCCTGAGCTGCGCCAGGGAGGTCCCCACCTCGTTCGGGATCTGCGATCCGAGCTGTGCGACGTGGCTGGCGAGGGTGGTGAGCTGCTGCTGCAGGAGGGCGAGGGTCGGATCGGCCGCCGATGCCTCGGTTCTCCGCCGCACCAAAGTGATCAGCAGAGCGACCACCACGGCGGCCAGGATCGCCACCACGACCAGAAACGGTGCGTTGCCGATCGCCATCGACTCAGAAACCCGCCGCGAGGGAGCAGCTCAGGAGCGCGGGACGCGGAGCGCCCGCCCGGCTGGCGAGTCTATAGAGGCCCCTCCGGGGTGTCAACCGCGCACCTGGAGGAGAGCGAACTTGAGGTAACGGGTCTCGGGGACGGCGAGGTTGACGGGGTGGTCCGGCGCCTGGCCCCGCATCTCGATCAGGGTGACGTCGCGGCCGGCGTCGGCGGCCGCCTCGCGCACCGTCTCGAGAAACTCCTCGGCTCCCATGTGGTAGGAGCACGAGGAGGTGGCGACCAGCGCCCCGGGCGCGGCCAGTCGGAGGGCGCGGAGATTGATCTCCTTGTACCCCCGGCGCGCCGCCTCGACCTGGGAGGCGCTCTTGGTGAAGGCGGGCGGGTCGAGGACGATGAGATCGAAGCGCTCATGGCGCCGGTCGAAATCTTTCAGATGGTCGAAGGCGTTTCCCTCCACCCAGGTGCAGCGTTCCACCAGGTCGTTCAGCGCGGCGTTGCGCCGCGCCAGCTCGAGACACTCGGTCGAGATCTCGATCCCGGTCACGCCGACGGCCCCCGCCTTGAGGGCGTAAAGCGCGAACGAGCCGGTGTTGCAGAAGACGTCCAGGACCCGCCGTCCGCCGGCATACGGTTGCAGCGCCCTCCGATTGAAACGATGATCGAGATACATGCCGGTCTTCTGCCCCCCCTTGAGCGAGACCTGGAAGCGCAGGTCGTCCAGCGTCACCTCGATCGTGTCGGGGACCTCGCCCGAGAGCAACCCGGTGCGCGCCTCGAGCCCCTCCCGCCCCCGCACGCCGAGGTCGCTGCGCTCGTAGATGCCGCGCGGGTGCAGCGCATCCTGGAGTCCGGCGACGATGTCGTCGCGCCGCCGGTCCATCCCGAGGGTCGAGATCTGGACCGAGAGCCAGGAAGCGTACCGGTCGACCGTCAGACCGGGAAGCCAGTCCCCCTCGCTGAAGACGAGCCGGCAGGAATCACCGGCGGGATAGAAGTGGCGCCTGTAGGCTACGGCCTCGGCGATGCGGCGCCTGAGGAGCGCCGTGTCGAGCGGCTGGTCGCGCCTCCGGGTCATCAGCCGGACCACGATGCTGGAGGCGGGGTTGTAATAGCCGCGGGCCAGAAAGCGCCCGCGGTGATCGACCACGTCGACCGCCATCCCGGGGTCGACCCCATCGTCGACCCGGACGATCTCACCGGCGTAAATCCACAGGTGGCCGCCGAGGACCCGCCGCTCGCGACCCTTCCGGAGAACGACCCGACCCGCCACCGTGGCCTTCACCGGCGCATTGTAGCCCGGCTCCTGCCGCTTGATTGACAACCGTTTCGGTTCTCGGTGACAATCCCGACCCATGCCGAGCGCTCAGACAGGCCTCGTCCTGATCCTCGTCGTTCTGGCCGTCATCAATTTCTCCTTCGAGTGGCTGGCGATCGAGGTCTTCTCCCTCCTGGTGATGGTGATCCTCGCGGTCAGCGGTGTCCTGAGCCCCGCGCAGGCCTTCATGGGTTTCGCGAACTCGGCCGTCATCATGATCGGCGGTGTGATGATCCTGACGGGCGCGATCATCCACAACGGTGCCGCCGACATCATCGCCCGCCAGATCCAGAGGTTCGCCGGCAGCAGCGAGCGGCGCATGGGGGTTCTCCTCATCGCGGCCGAGAACCTGGTCTCCTCGGTCATCAACAACGTGGCGGCGACCGCGATGTTCATCCCGGTGGCGGAAGGGATGGCCCGGCGCTTCAAGATCAACCGCGGCAAATATCTCATGCCGATCGCCTTCGCCTCGATGACCGGGGGGATGTGCACCCTGATCGGGACCTCCACCAACGTGGCGGTCGCCGGGGCGATGGAGCAGCATGGACTCAAGCCGCTGGGGTTGTTCGAGCTCACTCCGGTCGGCCTGGTGGTGGCGGTGGTCGGAGCGATCTACCTGCTCTGGGCCTCACAGACTCTTCTCAACCGGCCACCGGACGAGGATGCGGTCGACGCTTACGGGATCAAGGGGTTCCTCTTCGAGGTGCTGGTGCGGGAAGGGGCGGCGGTCGCCGGCAAGACGATCTCCCAGGCGAGCCTTGGACAGAAGCTGGGTCTCAACGTCCTGGCGATCGTGCGAGGAACGCGGCGCATCGTTTCCCCGCCGGGAACCGAAATGGTCCTGGTCGGAGACCTGTTGCTGGTGGAGGGGGAGGCGAGGACGATCCCGGTGGTGGTGGGGACACGTGGCCTGGACGTCAAGTCGATGCCGGCGACCGACCGGATCGACCTGGAGTCGGACAAGGTAAAGATGGTCGAGGCGACCATCTCCTACAATTCCCCCTTCATCGGACAGAGCCTCAAGGAGCTGAACTTCCGGCACCGCTTCGACCTCAGCGTTCTGGCGATTCACCGCCGGGGCGAGGTGGTGCTGGAGAAGATCGGCAAGATCCGCCTGCGGGCCGGCGACGTGCTCCTGATCTACGGCAGGGAGGAGATGTTCGACCGGCTGGGTCAGGAGCCGGCGATGCTGCTCCTGGAGAGCGTCGTGCTGCCGCAATACAACCCGGCGAGGGCGCTGATCGCGACGTTTGTCTTCTTCGTGGTCATTCTGGCGGCCGGGATCGGCTGGCTCGACACCCCGACAGCCTTCCTGGCAGGGGGGGCGCTGGTGATGGCGTTCAAGTGTCTGTCCGCCGACGAGGCAGGGAGCTATCTGAATATCCGCTTCCTGGTGATGCTGGCGGGGATGTCCTCGCTCGGGATGGCGATGGAGCAGTCCGGGGCGGCCCGCTTCATGGCGAACGGTCTCGTCAGCCTCGTCCATGCAGGGAGCCCGCTCGCGCTGATGTCGGCTTTCTTCCTCTTGACCGTCGTTCTGACCCAGCCGCTCAGCAACGCCGCCGCGGCGCTGCTCGTCCTCCCGGTCGCCATCCGCGCCGCGCACGACACCGGGATCGACCCCCGTTCGTTCGCCATCGCCGTGACGATTGCCGCGTCCTGTTCGTTCATCACGCCGTTCGAGCCGGCCTGCCTTCTCGTTTACAGCACCGGCCGCTACCACTTCAGGGATTTCGTCAAGGTCGGAGCGCCGCTCACGCTGATCGCCTACTTGATCAGCCTCGTGATGATTCCGTTGATCTGGCCTTTTAAGCCCTGATCAGGCCTGATCAGGTCTTGGGGATGTTGATCCCGCGCTCCTGGGCGCAGACGATCGCCTCGGGATAGCCGGCATCGGCGTGCCGGACGACACCGAGGCCCGGGTCGGTCGTCAGAACGCGCTCCAGGCGGCCGGCGGCTTCGGGGGTGCCGTCGGCGACCACGACCATCCCGGCGTGCAGGGAGTAGCCGATCCCGACCCCCCCGCCGTGATGGACCGAGACCCAGGAGGCGCCGGCGGCCGTGTTGAGCAGGGCGTTCAGGATCGGCCAGTCGGCGATGGCATCCGACCCGTCGCGCATCCCTTCGGTCTCACGATTCGGGGAGGCGACCGATCCGGCGTCGAGGTGATCACGCCCGATGACGATCGGAGCCTTGATCTCCCCCCGCGCGACCAGGTCGTTGATCGCCAGCCCGAAGCGCGCCCTCTCCCCGTAGCCGAGCCAGCAGATCCGCGCCGGCAGCCCCTGGAAAGCGACCCGCTCGCCTGCCAGCCGGATCCAGCGGCAGAGCGCCTCGTCCTGCGGGAACATCGAGAGAACCAGCGCGTCGGTGCGCTGGATGTCGGCCGGCTCACCCGACAAGGCGGCCCAGCGGAATGGGCCCTTCCCTTCGCAGAAGAGCGGGCGGATGTACGCCGGCACGAACCCCTGGATGTCGAACGCCCGGGGGATACCGGCGGCCTTCGCTTCCTGGCGGATGTTGTTGCCGTAGTCGAAGACCACCGCCCCCCTGGCTTGCAGCGCCAGCATCGCCTCGACATGCGCCGCCACCGAGCGGCGTGCCCGTCGCTGGTATTCGTCAGGGTCGGAGCGTCGCAGGCGCAGCGCCTCGGCGTAAGGCAGGCCGTGCGGGACGTAGCCGTTCAGCATGTCGTGGGCGCTGGTCTGGTCGGTGACCAGGTCGGGGACGAGCCCTCCGGCCGCCAGCCGGGGGAGGATGTCGGCGG
This sequence comes from Candidatus Polarisedimenticolia bacterium, assembly GCA_035762745.1. Taxonomy (GTDB): domain Bacteria; phylum Acidobacteriota; class Polarisedimenticolia; order Gp22-AA2; family Gp22-AA2; genus DASTNM01. The sequence goes on along the minus strand of DASTNM010000294.1, from coordinate 467 downwards.
CATTCGCCAGGAGAGCGATCGACAGCGGCGCTTTGCGCTCGAGCGCGGCGCGCGCCCGCGTCAGCGCCTCCTCCAGGCTGTCGCACCGGCAATCGACGTAGCGCGTCTCCAGGCGACGCCGGATCCGCTCCGGGTCGACTTCGATGGCGATGATCACGCCGCCGTTCATCGTGGCGGCCAGCGGCTGGGCGCCGCCCATCCCTCCGAGACCGGCGGTCACGACGAGGCGGCCGGCGAGGCTGCCTCCGAAGTGCCGGCGGGCCGCGGCGGCGAAGGTCTCGTAGGTCCCTTGCAGAATCCCCTGGCTGCCGATGTAGATCCAGGAGCCGGCCGTCATCTGGCCGTACATCGTCAGACCCATGCGCTCGAGATCGCGGAACTTCTCCCAGGTGGCCCAGGCCGGAACCAGAAGGGCGTTGGCGATCAGGACCCGGGGCGCCGCGGCCTGCGTGCGGAAGACGGCGACC
>DASTNM010000293.1:0-4863 GCA_035762745.1 Candidatus Polarisedimenticolia bacterium | reverse complement strand
AGGAGAACGGCTTCGACCTGAGCGAGGCGGAGGTCGCCTTGCAGTCGGTCGTCGACCCGTTCACCAAGGTCGATCTCTTCCTGAGCTTCCCGTCGGGGAGCACGCCGGAGGTGGAGGAAGGGTTCGTCAGCACGCTGGCGCTTCCGGGTCCGCTGCAGCTCAAGGGGGGGCGCTTCAAGAGCGCCTTCGGCAAGTGGAACACCTGGCACACGCACGCCTTCTTCACGGTCGAGAGACCGAACGTCCTGGTCAACTTCCTGGGCGAAGAGAGTCTGACCAGTGACGGTCTGTCGCTCAGCGTCCTGGTCCCGAACCCTAAGGACCTCTACATCGACTCGCTCACGGAGGTCGGGACCGCACGGCCGGGTGTGGCCTTCAACGGCGAGAGCCGCCACCTGACCTACCTCGAGCACCTGACCACCTTCCTCAACACCAGCGCCGACAGCACCGTCGAGATCGGCCTGACCGCCGCCTTGGGCAAGGCCGGGGCATCCGACGCGCTCGTGCAGGCGATCGCCCTCGCCGGCCTGTCCGGGACCCTGCGGCCGAGCGACGCTCTCGACTCGTCGGTCCAGGGCCTCGACGTGACCTACAAGTGGAAGCCGCTGCAGCTCAACGTCTACAAGTCGTTCCTCTGGCAGACCGAGCTCTTGAGGAGCCGCCGCGACCTGGAGGTGCTGGCGGGGTCGGCCCTGGTCCCCGGCCGGGTCTCGAGCGCCGGAGGGTACAGCTACGTCGAGTGGCAGTTCAGCAAGCGCTGGCGGATCGGAGGGCGGTATGACCTGTCCGGATTCCCCGACAGCGAGAGGGCCCGCGAGTGGGCCGGGTCGGCCGTCCTCCGCTTCCAGCCGTCCGAGTTCCAGGAGGTGCGCTTCCAGTACAAGCACACGGGCCGCAACGACGCGGCGACGGCGCGCTTCGACGGCGAGTCGGACGACGATCGAATCTTTTTCGAATGGATCCCCGTGATCGGCGCCCACGGCGCCCACAAGTATTGAGGTCGATGATGACGCCAGGTCGCCGCCCGTTCTGTCTCGTTGCGCTCTTCGCTCTCCTACTTCCGGCCGCGATCCCCCGGTCGACCTTCGCCGGCCAGGATCGCGTCAGAGTCGTCGCCACGCTGCCCAACCTCGGGTCGATCGCCACGGCCGTGGGGGGCGATCGGGTCGAGGTGACGACGATCGCCACGGGCACGCAGGATGCCCATTTCGTCGACCCGAAGCCCTCCTACATGGTCAAGCTCAGGAACGCCAGCCTGCTGCTGATCAACGGCCTCGATCTCGAGATCGGCTGGGTGCCACCGCTGACTCAGGGGGCCAGGACCGCGCGACTGATCCAGGGGGGGCCGGGGTACATCGACTGCTCCACCGGCATCCAGGTGGTCGAGATCCCGACCAGCCTCAGTCGAGCCGAGGGAGACGTCCACCCCTACGGCAACCCGCATTACCTGACCGACCCGCTCAACGCCGAAACGGTGGCGGGGACGATCGCCGAGGCGCTCAAGCGCATCGACCCGGCCTCGACCCAGGCCTACGAGGACGGCCGCAAGGCCTTCGTGAAGCAGCTGCACGAGGCGATCTTCGGGAAGGAGCTGGTCGATCTGGCGGGAGGCGCCAAGCTGGCCCGTGAGGCGGCGGCCGGGACGCTCGATCCCTTCCTCGATGGGACCTCGGTCGGCGGCGCACCGCTGCGTTCGCGCCTGGGAGGGTGGCTCGGGAAGATGCAGGCGCTCCGGGGGAAACCGGTGATCACCTACCACAAGGACTACTCGTACTTCGCCAACCGGTTCGGGATCGTGGTGGTCGACTATGTCGAGCCGAAGCCGGGGATCCAGCCCTCCGCCAAGCACCTCGAGGAGCTGACGGAGCGCCTGCACCAGGGGGTGGCGCGCGTCATCCTGACCCGGCCCTACGTCGAGCACCGCTCCACCGATTCGCTGGCGGAGCGGACGGGAGTGAAGGTGGTGACGCTGCCGCTCGAGGTCGGCGGCGCCCCGGGGGCGACCGACTATTTCCGGCTCTTCGACTACGTCACCGATCAGATCGTCCAGGCCTTCGCCACGGCGGCGCCGGCCGGAGGGAGGTGACGGCCGTGACGCAGCAGTTTCAAGTCCTCCTCCTGCCCTTCCTGGCCTGTCTGATCGTCACCGGGATCCATGTCTATCTCGGGATCCACGTCATCAGCCGCAAGGTGATCTTCGTCGACATCGCCCTGGCGCAGATCGCCGCCGTCGGCGCCACGGTCGCCTTCCTGCTCGGCTACGACCCGCGCTCGGAGGGGGCCTACTACTTCTCCCTCGGGTTCGCCACCCTCGCCGCCTTCATCTTCGCGCTCACGCGCACCAAGCACGAGCGCGTCCCGCAGGAGGCGGTGATCGGCCTGACCTACGCCACCGCCTCGGCGGTGGCGATCCTCCTGGCCGACATCTCGCCGCACGGCGCCGAGCACCTGCACGATCTTCTGGCCGGCAGCATCGTCTGGGTCACCCGGGCGCAGATCATCAAGACCGCCGTCTTGTACGCGGCGATCGGGATCTTCCACGTGATCTACGGCCGCCGCTTTCTGCAGATCTCGCTGCGCCCCGAGGAGGCCTACGCCCGGGGGGTCAACGTCAGGCTCTGGGACTTTCTCTTCTACCTTTCGTTCGGCGTGGTGATCACCTCCGCCGTGCAGATCGCGGGGGTCCTGCTGGTCTTCTGCTACCTGGTGGCCCCCGCCGTCTTCGCGGTGATGTTCTTCGACGATCTGAAGCGGCGCCTCATCACCGGCTGGGTGATGGCGACGCTGGTCAGCGCCGTGGGGCTCTTCTTCTCCTACGACCGGCCTTCGGGTCCGACGATCATGGTCTGCTTCGCGGCCGCTCTGGCGCTGGGCGGCACCTTCAAGGCGATCGCGCAGGCGCCGAGCCGGTCGCGCGCGCTGGCGGTGGCCGGGGCCAGTCTGCTGCTCGTGGCCGGGATCGGCGGGGCGCTCTACCGCTTCCGCCCCTCCCCCCCGATGCACGCGGAGGAGGGGGAGACCGTCAGCCTGGCCGCCCCATCCCAGGCACCCGAGCACCCGGTCGGCGGCGGCGTCGATGATCTGCGACAGGCGCTGCGTGACACGCACGAGAACGTCAGGGCCCGCGCCGTCGAGCAGCTCGGCGCCACGGGCGATCGGCGCATCATGCCCGACCTCGTCGCGGTGCTGCACGATCAGTCGGCGGCGGTCCGGGAGGCGGCCGCGGCGGCGATGGCGCGTCTCGGCGATTCGTCGGCGATCCCGGCGCTGAAGCAGGCGCTCAAGAACAGGGACGAGGACGAGTGGGTGCGGCTGCGGATCGGGCAGGCGGTCGCCGGGCTGGGCGATCGCGACGGCCTCCCGGTCCTGCTCGATCTGGCGAAGAGCGGCGACGCGAAGGTCACCCGGCTGGAGGCGATCGCGACCCTGTCGCGGCTGGCGGAGATCGCCGGCGCTCCGCCCTCGGACCCCGATTCACCGGAAGGAACGGCGTGGCTCGGGAGGCTCGATCGCTGGTGGTCGTCCGAGCGGGATCGCCTGCGCTTCGACCCCAAGTCGCGCACCTACCGCCGGGGTCGCTGAGTGCCCGCCGGGCCCTTCTTTTCCAGGTGCTCCTTCAAGATCTGGTAGACGGCGGTGTTCTCCAGCGTCCCGTGCACCCTTTCGGATCCCGCCCCCCAGCCGTAGAGCGCCACGTCGACACCGGTGTGGGCGGCGCTCTTCAGGCGGAATGTCGAAGGGCGCGGATCCTCCGACCCGTGCGGCGCCGCCGGGTCCGGTGGCCCTCCGCTCCCGGGCCCGCTGGCGAAGCTGAGGACCGGGTACGGCGCCCCCTCCTCCCCCGGATCGTAGGTCGAGAAGAGCCCGTCCTTCCCATCCGGATAGCCGTTGATCGCCAGGCCGCCGGTCTCGTGGTCGGCCGTCACGAGCACCAGGGTGCTCTTCGGATCGAGCGCCGCCACGGCGACGCCGACCGCCGCATCGAACGCCGCGGTCTCGTCGATCAGCGTCCGGACCCAGTTGTCATGCCCGGCGTGATCGATCCGCCCTCCCTCCACCATCAGGAAGAAAGGCTGGCCGGTCCCCTTCAGGAGGTCGATCGCCCGGCGGGTCATCTCCACGAGCCCGGGGGCCGCGGCGACGCCGGCCCCGGTCGTGGCGCTCGCGGCCCGGCCGCCGATCCCGGTCACGCCGGTCAGCTCCGCCTCGTAAGGCAGGTGGCTGTCGGCGAACAGACCGATCACCCTCGTCCTGGAGATGGAGGTGACCTCCCGCAGCTCGACCGCCGAGACGACGACTCTCACACCCCGCGCGCGCGCCGTGGCCTCGAGATCCTCCCTGTCCGACGCCTGCCAGCCATGGTCGTCGGGCACCGGCGGGCCGGGGAGGAAGAACTGCCGCCCGCCGCCCAGGAGCAGGTCGAAGGAGGAGGCGATCGCCGCCCGGGCGATCGCCCGCTCATGGTCGCGATCGTCGTCGACGGCGTAGAAGGCGGCCGGCGTGGCGTGGGTGATGCGCGCCGTCGTCACCAGGGCGACCCTCATCCCCTGTCGCTTCGCCCAGACGGCGATCGACTCCAGCCTCGCGCCGTCGCGCCGGCCGTTGAGCGCCGTGGCATCCTCGCAGAGCACCCCGTTCACGGTCTTGCGGCCGCAGGCCATGGCGCTCGCCGCCGCGGCCGAGTCGGTCACAGGGCTGTCGGCCGAGTAGGTCCGCACCAGAGCGGTGCGGGGCAGGTCGTCGAGGTGCAACCGCCCCCGCGAGCCGCCGCGCGCCACCCGCGTGGCCGTGACGTAGGCCGGCCCCATTCCGTCGCCGATGAACAGGACGGCGCTCGGCCCGGACGGGACCGGGCGGGCCGCC
>DASTNM010000292.1:0-7614 GCA_035762745.1 Candidatus Polarisedimenticolia bacterium | reverse complement strand
TGACTCAAGGCCGGGGCGCGGCCGCCGCGTCGGAGCCGGCCGATCGCCCGGCGGGCGATCTGGTGCTGGAGGCCGATGCCGCCTTCGCGCGCCAGGACTATGCACGGGCGCGCACCCTCTACGAGCGGGCGGTCGCGGGCGGGGCCGCCTCGGTGCACACGCTGTCGCGTCTGGCCCTCCTGCAGTCGTGGGACGGCGACCTGTCCGAAGCGATCGACAACGACCGCCGGGCGCTGGCGCTCGCCCCGGCCGATCTCGACCTGTCGCTCGATCTGGCACGGGTCCTCACCTGGAAGAACGACCTGGGGGAGGCGATCCATATCTACGAGGATCTCCGCGCCAGGCACCCTGAGGAGCCGCGAGTCCTCCTGGGTCTTGGACAGGCGCTCGGCTGGAAGGGGCGCTACGTCGAGGCCGACGATCTCTACCGCGACATGGAACAAAGGCGGATCGACCCGATCGCCGCGCACCTCGGGCGGGCGCACGTCGCCGCCTGGAAGGGGGACTACGACGCGGCGGCGCATTTCTACGGCGACGTGCTGCGGGCCGACCCGGGGAACTTCGACGGGCGGCTCGGGCTGGCCGAGCTGCACCACTGGCAGGGGCTCGACCGGACGGCTCGGGCGCAGGCCGACAACCTGGTCCTCGATCATCCCGAGAGCCGCGAGGCGCAGAAGCTGCGGCAGGAGATCCACGAGTCGCTGCGGCCGCACGCCGGGCTCGACGCAAGCCGCCAGAGCGACAACGACAGCAACCGTGTCGACACCGCCGGCGCGGCCTACACCTTCATGGCCGAGCCGCAAACATCGATCCGGATCGGCTACGCGACCTACGACGCCGAGTTCCGCTGCAAGACGGCGGGTCTCTGCGAGACGCTGGCGGGGGTCCCGCCGGTCGACCGGGTGGTCGAGACCCGGGCGCAGCTGCTGTCGGCCGGGGTGACCTCGCGGCTCATCGCCCCGCTCAACTTCCACGCCCGTCTGGGCGCCGCGCGCGAAGAGACCTTCCGCGGCGGTTCGCGCCTCCTCGCCGTGGGCGGGGGCTTCATACGCTGGCAGGTCGGGCCGCGCCTGGCGGTGGCCGGGACCGGCAGCCGCGAGGCGCTTTTCGACACGGCGCCGCTCATCGATCGGGGGATCCATGTCGACAGCGCCGATCTCAGCCTGGAATTCCGCTTCCGGCCGGCATGGATCCTGGCCGGCAGCGCCGGCTACGGATCGTATTCGGACGGTAACGCCCGCAAGTCGGCCGGTGTCTCGGCCGAATGGCGCCTGCCGGTCGCCAACCCCTCGGTGACGGCGCGGCTCGACCTCCGCTACCGCAGCTTCAACGCGGACAAGAATGACGGCTACTTCGACCCGCTGCGCTACGACTCGGAGCTCCTGACGGTGGCCGTCGCCGATAGCTACCGGCGCGGCAGGATTTACTGGCGGGTCGAGGGAACCTACGGCCGGCAGGATTTCAATACGGCCGGGGGATCGAGCTCCGGCGCGGGGAACAACGACCGCGTGCAGGCCGCCTACGCCTCGTTCGGGGTCGGCTTCGGGACGCGGGCCTCGCTCGAGGCCTTCTACTCGCGCAGCGACTACGCGCTGCAGGTGGCGACCGGGTTCACCTCGACCCGATCCGGCTTCGCCTTCCGGATGAGGTTTTAGAGGAATGGCGGCGCAACCGGCACGCATCCTGATCGTGGACGACGACCCGATCATAAGAAGGTTCGTCGGCAGCCTGCTGGTGCACAACGGCTACGAGGTGCACGAGGCCGAGGACGGCGAGGCGGGGCTGCACGCGGCCTCGGCCGTCCGCCCGGCGCTCATCCTGCTGGACCTGGTGATGCCGTATCGGGACGGCTTCGAGGTGATCAACGCCCTCAAGGAGGACCCGGCCACAGGGTCGATACCGATCCTGATCGTGTCGGTCAAGGACCGCGAGGAGGACGTCGTGAAGGCGCTCAACCTCGGGGCCGACGATTACATGATCAAACCGTTCAGCACGCAGGAGCTTCTGGCGCGCATCCGCAAGATTCTGGAGCGGAGCTCCTGATGCACGAGATCCTCATCCGCCTCATCGTCGGGACCGGCCTGCTGCTCGGGGCGCTGACGCTCCTGATCGCGGTGAACAAGGCGGCCCGGGAGGTGCGCGAGGCGCTGGACCGGCGCCGCCGCGCCATCCTGGAGCCGGCGGTCTTCGAATACGCCAACGCCACCGGCCACCGCTCGATCCTCGACTATCTGCCGAAGTCGCTCGGGCGCCGCGACCGGCGGCTCGCCGGGGCGATCCTGCTCGACGCGGCGCGGGTGGTGCGGGGAGAGTCGCGCGACCGGATCACGGCCGCCTGCGAGGCGCTGGGGGCGGTGCGCGCCTCGATCCTCGGCCTGAAGAGCCGCCGCTGGTGGACGCGCGCCGAGGCGGCGGAGCGGCTGGGGCTGATGCGCAGCCGCACCGCCGTCGAGCCGCTGGTCGCCCTGATGAGCGATCCGGTGGGCGAGGTGCGGATCCGGTCGGCGCGCGCCCTCGGGATCATCCGCGGCAGCACCTCGATCCGGCCGCTGGTCCTGGCGTTGACCGACCCGAGCCGCTGGTCGGCGATCCGGGTGGCGGAGATCCTGATCGACGTCGGCTCCGAGGCGGTCGGCGAGCTCCTGGCGGCCTACGACTCCCTGCCGCACCACGCGCGCGTCTCGGCGCTCGACGTCCTGGGGCGGATCCGCAGCCTCGAGGCGTCCGGCCTGATCCGCGGGGCGCTTCAGGACCCGCATCCCGATATCAGGGCGCGGGCGGCGAACGCCCTGGGACAGATCGGCGACCCCGGCTTCGCCGACGAGCTGGTTCGGGCGCTGCGCGACACCGAGTGGCCGGTGCGGGCGATGGCCGCCAAGGCGATCGGCCGGGTCGGCGCGCCGGCGGCGATCCCGCCGCTGTGCGAGGCGCTCAAGGACCGGCAGTGGTGGGTGCGGGCCAACGCCGCCGAGGCGCTGCGCCTCATCGGGCCGGCCGGGCGCGAAGCGCTCATCCGCATGCTCGACGCCGACGACACCTTCGCCCGGCACCAGGCGGTGGCGCAGCTCGAGGAGGGGCGGATCATCGACGAGTACCTCGCCGATCTGACCTCCCCCGACGCCGCCCGGCGCGACGCCGCGATCGGCTTCGTGGAGAAGATCATCCGGCTGGAACGCGTCGATCACCTGACGCAGGTGGCGATCGACCACGCCCAGGAAGGGGTGCGGCTCGCTCTGCTGAAGATCCTGCAGCGGCCGCAGGGGGCGTCGTGAGACCGGGGAGCGCGTTGAGGGGGACACCGTGATCGTGCAGTCCGTCCTGTCGGAGATCGTCCTGGCGTTCAACCGCGGGGTGATCTACTACTTCGCCCTCCTGAGCGGCGTCTATGTCGTCCTCTTTCTCGTGTCGCTCGTCGAGGTGCTGCGCTTCGTCAGGCGGACCTTCTTCTCCGACTACGAGCAGATCCTGAAGTCCGACATGACCTGGCCGGTGTCGATCGTCGTCCCGGCCCACAACGAGGCGCGCACCATCGTCGAGACGGTCCGCTCGCTGCTCAACGTCAACTACGGGCAGTTCGAGGTGATCGTGGTCAACGACGGGTCGAGCGACGACACGCTCAAGCAGCTCGTTGTGACCTTCGACCTGAAGCGCACCGACAAGATTTACCGGCGCACGCTGCCGACCGGCCCGGTGCGCGCCCTGTACGCCACGCTCGAGCTCCCGAACCTCCTGGTGGTCGACAAGGAGCGCGGCGGCAAGGCCGAGGCCCTCAACACCGGCATCAACGTGTCGCGCTACCCGCTCTACTGCTCGGTCGACGCCGACTCGGTGATCGAGGAGAACGCCCTCCTGCGGGTCGTGAAGCCGTTCATGGAGCATCCCGATGAGATGGTCGCGGTCGGCGGCATCGTGCGCATCGCCAACGGCTGCGAGGTCCGCGAGGGGCGCGTCACGCGGATCGGGCTGCCGAAGAAGGCGCTGCCGATCTTCCAGGTGGTCGAGTACCTGAGGGCCTTTCTGAGCGGCCGCATCGGCTGGAGCACGCTGAGGTCGCTGCTGATCATCTCCGGGGCGTTCGGCCTCTACCGCAAGGCGGAGGTGATCGCCGTCGGCGGCTACGATCGCTGGTCCGAGACCGAGGACCTCGAGCTGGTCCTCAAGCTGCACGACCACCTGAACCGCCGCGGCCGCCCGTACCGCATCGTCTTCGTGCCCGACCCGGTGTGCTGGACCGAGGTGCCGGGAACCTTCCGCGTCCTGGCCCGGCAGCGCAACCGCTGGCACCGCGGCCTGCTGCAGAGCCTCTGGCGCCACAAGCGGATGATCCTGAACCCGCGCTTCGGCGTCATCGGCATGATCGCCCTGCCGTACTTCGTCATCTTCGAGACGCTGGGGCCGTTCATCGAGATCCTCGGCTACCTGATGATCGCCCTCTCCTGGTGGCTGGGCCTTCTCAACCTCGACTTCTTCCTCCTCTTCCTGATCTTCGCCATCTTCTTCGGCGTCTTCCTGTCGGTCGCCGCCGTCCTGCTCGAGGAGATCTCTTTCCGTCGCTACCCCGGTTGGGAGCACCTGGCGATGCTGGTGATCGTCGGCGTGCTGGAGAACTTCGGCTACCGGCAGGTCCTGTCGCTCTTCAAGGTGAAGGCCTTCTGGGATTTCCTGCGCCGCCGCCGCGCCTGGGGCCGCATGGAGCGCGAAGGCTTCCGCCCCGGCGCGCCGCCCGCGCCGCGTTTCTGATTCGGGCCGGAGTCGCCCCCGCGCAGCGCGCCCGCCAGCTCCCGCAACCGGTCCCAGGCACGGCGCACCTCGGTTTCGGTCGTCCGGATGTTCCCGACGGCGAAACGGATGGCGTAGCGGCCGCCGAGGCTCGTGTGCGATAGAAAGACCTCGCCGGTGTCGTTCAGGGCGGTCAGCAGGCGCTCGTTGAGAGCGTTCTGGGCCGCGGGGTCGGCGACACCCGCGCTCCCGCCGTCACCCCCGAGGAGGGCGCGGAAACAGACGACGCTGAAGGGGACGGGGGCGACCCGCTCGAAGCCGGGGTCCTCGTCGACCCACGCCGCGAACAGGCGCGCCAGTCTCAGATGTTCGCGCAGACGCGCGCGGATCCCCTCCAGGCCGAAGTAGCGCATGACGACCCAGAGCTTGAGGGCGCGATATCGCCGGCCGAGCTGGAAGCCGGTGTCCATGAGGTTCCGCACCTCGGAGACCTCCTTTGTCCTGAGGTACTCGGGGGTCAGCCCGAAGGCGGAGCGCAGGAGATCCATCTTGCGGCAGTAGAAGGCGCTCAGATCGAACGGCGTGAACATCCACTTGTGCGGATTGACGACGAAAGAGTCGGCCCGTTCCATCCCTTCGATCGCCCAGCGACACTCCGGCAGGATCGCCGCTGTTCCGGCGTAGGCCGCGTCCACGTGCAGCCAGAGACCCTCGCGGGCGCAGAGGTCGGCGATCGCCGGCACCGGATCGACGCTCGTGACGGAGGTCGTCCCGACGGTGGCGACGACGGCCAGCGGCTGGTGGCCGGCCCGCCGGTCTTCGTCCACCGCCGTCGCGAGAAGGTCGCTCCGCAGGCGGTACTCGGGGTCGGCCGGTATCCGGCGGAGGTTCTCGTGGCCCAGCCCCAGGACGATCATCGCCTTGTCCACCGAGGAGTGCGCGTGCTCGGAGCAGTAGACCCGGAACGAGCCGGGGCCCCGTCCGGTGAGGCCGCGCGTCCGGACCTCGGGCGCCTTCTCGTGGCGCGCCGTGGCCAGCGCGTGCACCACCGCCGTCGACGCGGTGTCGTAGATGACCCCTTCGAAGCCCTCGGGCAGCCCGAGCGCCCGCCGCAGCCAGGCCAGCACCACCTCCTCCAGCTCCGTCGCCGCGGGCGAGGTGCGCCAGAGCATCGCCTGCTGGCTCACCGCCGTCGACAGGAAATCGGCCAGCGCCCCCGGCGTCGAGAAGCCGCACGGGAAGTAGGCGAAGTAACCGGGGTGGTTCCACTGCGTCAGCCCCGGCACCAGGACCCGCTCGAAATCTTCGAGGATGCGCTCGAACGGCTGCCCCTCTTCCGGGGCGTCGGCCGGCAGCCCGGCGCGGATCGCCCCGGGCTCGACGCGCGACAGGACCGGGTTGCCGAGAGACCACCGGAAGTACTCGGCGAGCCAGTCCACGAGCCGGCGCCCCTCCTCGCGGAACTCGTCGGCCGGCATGTCCCCGAGCGGGCCGGTGTCGGGCGCTCGGCGTCTCACCCCCGGCGCTCCGCGCGCGCGATCTCACCTCGCGACGCGCGTCTCAGCCGCTTCGCCGCGCGCTGCCGGCTGCGGTGGCCGCGGCGGTCCTCGCGGGCGAAGCGCTTCTTCTTCGAGGCCGAGCCGAAGATTTGGCTCCACTTGCCGTTCTTGAAGATGATCTGGTAGCCGCCGGAGAGAATCTGGAACGGCCGCTTGACCTTCTTGAGGCGATCGAACTGCACCGTGCCCGGTTTGTGGAAGGCTTCGAAGTAGGCGGGGTAGACGAAGTCGCTCATGGGGATGCCGTTGACCCGGAAGCTGAGCGCCTCGACCGGATCGGCGCTCTCGTAGGCGTAAATGACCCTGGAATCGGGGCCCGTGGTCATGAGATTGATAGCCGGGTCGACCAGCATCTCGACCAGCTCGTGAGAGGCCGACACGCTCACCAGATCGTTGTTCTCGAGGGTCGTCTTCACGAAGACCTTGGACTGCGGCAATCCCTCGGGGGTGAGATCGTGATAGGCGAGGGCGCCCGGCTGATCGGCATTGTCGAGGAAGACCATGGCCCAGGCGCCCTTGACGAAGCCCTTGGACTTGACGAGCCTCGCGGGCGTGCCCCAGACCGGCGCCACGTGCTGGTCCACGAACGCCTGCATGGCGGCGATCAGGGCGTTGAAGTCGACCCCGAGGCCGATCGTCGCCCTGTTGAAGCAGGCGATCGTGGGAACTCCCCCCTGGTTGAACGCGCCGAAGGTCGGTCTGATGGTCTGCATCGAACGTGCGTCTCCCTGTTCAGGTGAAGGATGCCCGATCGCCCCGGGGCCTCACTTCTTGAGGTCCTTCCCGGCGATGTAGGCGTCAACGCGAGGGTCCTGCTGCCTCACGTTCACCACTCGTGCAGCTTCTGGGGGGATGCCTGGCGCGTCTTCCAGAACCGCTCGCAACTCTTCAGAAAGACATCCTTGGGCGGCAACGTGGTGATGGCCGCCTTTTTGTCCGGCAGGAGAGAATAGAGACGCTGATCGTCCAGCCAGCAGCGATCATCTCCTCTCTCGTCCCGGTGCTGCCGGATGCCCTGGCGCAGCCGCAGCACCTCCCCTGCCAATTGTTCGGGGCTCAGTGTCTCGAGGTCTTCGTCCATCGCCTGGTCTCCGATGTGTGGGCTAATCATACAGACCGATGTCGCGTCGGCAGCGGGGACAGTCCCTCGCGATCGGAAACTTCGTCTCGAGGGGCCAGCCGCAGTACGGGCAGCGCCAGTAGCGCAGACTGACGTACACCCCCGCGATCGCCAACAGGATGGAGGGGGCGAACAACCAGATCGTCCGTCGGTTGACCAGCGCGTTTGCGGGAGTGTTGGGATGTGTCGCCGCCAGGAGAAGGGCGCACAGGATGA
>DASTNM010000291.1:0-5900 GCA_035762745.1 Candidatus Polarisedimenticolia bacterium | reverse complement strand
ATCCTCGAGTCCATCGACGAGAACGAGACGATCGAGGGGGCGCCGCATCTCAAGGACGCCCACCTGTCGGTCTTCGACTGCGCCTTCCGGCCGCTCCGCGGCAGCCGCAGCATCCAGTACATGGGCCACGTCAAGATGATGGGCGCCACGCAGCCGTTCGTCTCCGGCGCCATCTCGAAGACGGTCAACGTCCCCCCCGACGTCACGGTCGACGAGATCATGGAGGCCTACCTGCAGTCCTGGAAGCTGGGGCTCAAGGCGGTCGCCATCTATCGCGACGGCTGCAAGCGCAGCCAGCCGCTCAGCACCAGCAAGGACCAGACCAGGGTGAAGGTCGAGGCCGCCCCCGGCCTCGGGGTGGCGGTCGACGCACCGCCGCGCGCCGTGCGCCGCCGCCTTCCCGACGAGCGCCGCGCCATCACCCACAAGTTCTCGATCGGCGGTCACGACGGCTACGTCACCGTCGGCATGTACGAAGACGGCCAGCCCGGCGAGATCTTCCTCGTCATGGCCAAGGAAGGGAGCGTCGTCTCCGGCCTGATGGACTGCTTCGCCACCGCCGTCTCGATGGCCCTGCAGTACGGCGTGCCGCTGCAGGTCCTGGTCGACAAGTTCAGCCACGTCCGCTTCGAGCCGTCCGGCTTCACCAACAACCCCGAGATCCCGATCGCCAAGTCGATCGTCGACTACATCTTCCGCTGGCTCGCGAGCAAGTTCCTCACCCGCGACGCCCAGAAGGCGATCGGCGTGCACGTGAAGGAGGACGCCGCCGGCGCCGCCCCCGAGATGGGCGGCCCCGACGGCGAGACCCGCTCGAACGGCCCGGTCGCCGTCGGCGGTCCCCTGCCGGTCAGCCTCGTGTCGGGCCCGGCCGGCCAGCGCGGTGGCCCGTCCTCCGGCGCCACGTCGGTCGGCGCGGCGGTCCACGACCCGAACCGCACCCCCTTCGCCTTCCGCCCCGACGAGGATGCGCCCCCGTGCCCCGACTGCGGCTCGATCATGGTCCGCAACGCAGCCTGCTACAAATGTCTCAACTGCGGCGCCACCAGCGGCTGCTCGTGACCTGACCGCGCCGCGCTTCGCGAGCGTGGACAGGCGGATCGGTTGCGCGATCCTCAGGACGTGTGGAAGGCGTGGAAGTGGTTGAGGGGGCCGAAGCCCTGGCCGATGCCGGGGGCGGCGCGCAGGGCGGCGGTGAGGAACTCCTTGGCGCGCGCCACGGCGTCGAGGGGGGTGAGGCCGTGAGCAAGATAGGCGGCGATGGCGGCTGAGAAGGTGCAGCCGGTGCCGTGGGTCGAGCGCGTGTCGACACGCTCGGCCTTCAGCTCCTGGAACTCGCGGCCGTCGTAGAACAGGTCGACGACGTACGGACCCTTGCTGTGCCCCCCCTTGATCACGACGCGCTGCACGCCGAGGTCCTGGATCCGCTTCGCCGCCTCGCGCATTCCCTCGACGTCGTGGATCGTGACTCCGGTCAGCGCCTCCGCCTCGGGGATGTTCGGCGTGACGATCTCGGCCAGCGGCAGCAGGCGCGTCTTCAGGAGAGTGATCGCCTCGTCCTTGAGGAGCCGCGCGCCGCTCTTGGCGATCGTCACCGGGTCGACGACCAGGTTCGGCATCCGGTGCCGCTTCACGGCGTCGGCCACCACCTCGATGATGGCGGGCCCCCAGAGCATCCCGGTCTTGGCGGCGTCGAGCCCGATGTCCTGCGCCACCGCGTCGATCTGGGCCGCCACCACGTCGGGATCGATCTCCTGGATGCGGGTGACGGCGAGCGTGTTCTGGGCGGTGACGGCGGTGATGGCGGAGGTCCCGTAGACGCCGAGGGCGCCGAAGGTCTTGAGATCGGCCTGGATGCCGGCCCCGCCCCCCGAATCCGACCCGGCGATCGTCAGAGCGCGCTTCATCGTTCCGCTCCAAGCGCCGGCAGCGAGCGGCGCGCCTCGACGATGCGGCGCTTGAGGGCCCGGGCCGCGGCCGCCATGTCGTCGGCGGCCACGACCGCCGTCACGACCGCCGCTCCGGCCGCGCCGGCGGCGATCACTCCGGCGACGTTCTCCATCGTGATCCCTCCTATGGCCACGACCGGGATCGACACCGACCCGGCGATGGCGGCGAGCCCCTCGAGACCGAGCGCCGCTCCCGCATCCGGCTTGGTCGCGGTCGGGAAGACCGGACCGACGCCGAGGTAGTCGGCCCCATCTTTCTGCGCCCGGCGTGCTTCATCTTTGGTGCCGGCCGAGACCCCCAGGACGGTCGGCCGTGGAAGGAGGCGGCGGGCCTCGCGGGCCGGCAGGTCCTCCTGGCCGACGTGCGCCCCGTCGGCGCCGGTCACCATGGCGACGTCGACCCGGTCATTGACCACGAGCAGCGCCCCGTATTTCCGGGCCAGCGGCTGGATTTCGGCGACTAAGCGACATAAGTTCATGGCCGGGGACGACTTGTCCCGTAACTGGACGGCGTCTGCCCCGCCTTCCAGGGCGGCGCGGGCGATCTCGAGGTGGGACCGCCCGCGGGAGAGGACGGGGTCGGTGATCACGTAGAGGTCGAACCGGGGCCACCCCGCGACCATCGCGCCTCCGAAACCGTCCGGATTCTATCACCATGGCCGAAATCGATCCGGTGAATGCGCCCGAGACAGCCGGTGCCTCCCCGGCCGGGTCGACCCCCGCGCCGGCCGGTGCCTTCGCCGCCGCACCGGCGACCGCACCGGTGGTCGAGCGATCGCCCGCCTCCTCCGTGCTGGTCCATCTCCACTCGCTTCAGGAGCTGCATCTGGCCCTGGCGCACGAGACGCGCGAGCCGGAGCTGCTGCGCCTCGGTTGCGAGGGGGCCGTCGAGATGATCGGCGCCGACTGCGGCATCGCCCTCCTCGATCCGTCCGAGGGGTACGCCGGTCTGCGCTACGGCTGGAGCGAGGGGCGCCGGCTGGCGCAGCATGAAATCGAAGTGTTCAGCCGCCGGCTCGAGGAGCCGCTGACGCTGGTGCGCGCCGGCAAGGTGCCGCGCGTGAAGCTGGCGGTCGAGCCCGTCACCGGCGATCGCGACTGGACGGGAGAGCCGCCGGCGGCCCTGCAGTCGCGCGGCTTCGGATCGGTGCTGGTCCTCGGGGTCGGCATCCGCGCCGGGCAGAGCGGGGCGCTCATCCTGGCGCGCCGCGATCCGGAGCCGCTCACCGGCGAGAAGGCGCTTCTGGCCGAGATGCTGGCGCTGCAGATGTCGATCAATCTCGAGCGGATCCGCCGGGCCGAAGAGGCGCGCCGCGCCGGGGAGCGTCTTCAGATTGAGTTCGAGTCGACGACGCGCGCCCTGCAGCAGCGCAACCAGGAGCTGGCGGCGGTCAACGCCGTGGCGGCGGCCGTCGGCCCGGCGCTCGATCTCGACCGGCAGATCGATCTGCTGCTGCGCAAGGCGATCGAGGGGACCCGGCACGCCGCCGGGGCGCTCTACCTGGTCGACCAGGACGAGGGGGGCGAAGAGGTGCTGCGCTTCGCGCGCGGCGTCGGCGAGCCGGACTATCCCGAGCCGCCGCCCGACAGGCCGCTGCGCCGCGGCGAGGAGGTGCCGGGGGGCGTCTGGGAGACCGGTCGGCCGGCCGTGGTGCCCGACCTCGCGACGGCCGACGTCGCTCCCGGAGGCGGCGGGGCGCGCCAGGCGGCGCTGACCGCCGCCGGGTACCGGCGTCTGCTCGGCCTGCCGCTGCGGGCCCGCGGGCGGACCATCGGCGTCATGAAGCTCCTCTCGAAGGAGCCGCGCGAGTATGGCGAGGCGGAGGTGAGTCTCGCCCGCGCCATCGCCGACCAGATCGCCATCGCCGTCCAGAGCTGCCGCCTCTTCTCCGACATGATGCGCCACAGCCTCGACCTGGAGGCGCGGGTCGAGATGCAGGCGCAGGAGCTGGCGCGGCGCGAGAAGGAGCTGGCGCTGCACGACGTGACCTCGGCGACGCCGGGAGCGGCGCCGGTCGAGCTGCCGGCGCCTCTGGTGCAGGCGCAGAAGATGGAATCGATCGGCGTCCTCGCCGGCGGCATCGCCCACGACTTCAACAACATCCTCGGCGCCATCCTCGGCTACGCGTCGAACGTCAAGAGCCTCGTCAGCGCCGACAACCCGATCCACCACCAGGCGGCGACCATCGAACGGCAGGCGCTGCGGGCCGCCGATCTGACGCAGCAGCTCCTGACCTTCGCGCGCGGCAGTCAGCACACGCTCGAGCCGGTCGACCTGAACCGGGTCGTCGCCGAGACCGTCTCGTTCCTCTCCAAGAGCATCGACCGCGCCATCACGCTCGAGGTGCACTCGGAGCCCGATCTGCCGGCGATCGAGGCCGACCCCTCGCAGATGAAGCAGATCCTCCTCAACGTCGCCGTCAACGCCCGCGACGCGCTGCCGAAAGGCGGGCGGATCGCCTTCGAGACCCGCGTGGCGCACCTCGACGAGCGCTACGTCCAGGCCTACCCCGGCCTCGCCCCGGGCGACTACGTCGAGGTCCTCGTGCAGGACACCGGCGTCGGCATGCAGCCCGAGGTCGTCGACCGCGTCTTCGAGCCGTTCTTCACCACCAAGCCGGACGGCGAGGGGAGCGGCCTCGGACTGTCGGTCGTCTACGGCATCGTCAAGAACCACAAGGGGCACGTCACCATCAGCAGCACCGCCGGTGTCGGCACCACGGTGCGCCTCTACCTCCCCGCGTCCCGCCGCGCCGCCGCGCGCCTCATGGAGACCGCCGGCAGCGACCTGGAGCCGGCACCGTCCCCCGCGCCCGGGCGAAAGGTCGCGCCGGAGATCGAGCTCACCGACGCGGTCGACGGTGAGCCGGCGCAGTGGGCGACGCAGGTGGGGGATCCGGAGGAGGTCTCACGACCGGAGCCGTTCGCGGTGGCCAGGGAGGATCTCGATCCGGAGCGCTCCGCCTGGCACGCGGCCGAGCCGCCGACGGTGGAATCGGCTCCGCCGACCTCCGCCCCGACCCCCAGGTCGGTGACGGCGGAAGGCCGTATCCTGGTGGTCGATGACGAGGAGGCGCTCCGCGAGCTGGCGCGCGACATCCTGCAGGGGCGCGGCTACGACGTGATCTTCGCCAAGGACGGGGTCGACGCCCTCGAGGTCTACCGCCAGAACTGGGGACGGGTCTCCCTCGTCCTGCTCGACATGGTGATGCCGCGGCTCGGCGGCCTCGAGACCTTCCGCCGCCTCCTCGGGATCGACCGGACGGTCCGGGTCCTCCTCTGCTCGGGCTACACTCCCCACGAGCAGGCCCGGCAGGCGATCAGGGAGGGGGCCCTCGGCCTGCTGCCGAAGCCGTACACCATGACCGAGCTGATCGCCTGGGTCGAGCGGCTGGCCCCGCGATCCGCCAAAGCGCGTTAGCCTCGACGGTTCGGCGCGCGCGGCGGTGCTATACTCGCGCCCGTCTCGAGAGGGGGAAGATTCTCATGGCCGCAGCCACCCTGACCTTCTACCACAAGCCGACCTGAACGAGCTGTCGCCGAGCAAAAGGTCTTTTGCTCAAGAAGGGCGCCACGCTCGTCGAGCGTGACCTGGGGAAAGAGCCGCTCTCCGAAGCCGAGCTCCGAGATCTGTTCCGCGATCACGACCCGCGCGAATTCCTCAACACCCGCAACGAGATCTATCGCAGGATGAAGATGAAGGAGAACCCGCCGTCGCCCGCCGAGACGATCCGGCTGATGGCGCGCGAGCCGAACCTCATCAAGCGGCCGCTCGTGGTGCGGGGGCGCGAGCGGGTGGCCGGGTTCGACGAAGAGGCGCTCGCCCGGCTCGTGCGCTGAGCGGCCGGCCGGCGCCGCGCCGCCTCACTTCCAGTCGAAGTCCTTCAGAAACTCCTCGCGCACCATCTCCCGGTTCTGCGGCAGCTGCTCCTCGAACAGCTGCCGGCGCTT
>DASTNM010000290.1:0-19553 GCA_035762745.1 Candidatus Polarisedimenticolia bacterium | reverse complement strand
GAGCCCCGTCGACCCCGCCACTCCAACACCATCCGGCGCCGCGAGATCGGATCTGCTCCCAATCGTCCAACGGCGGCGCGCTGCGATCAGCGTCGGCGCAGCCGGAACTCGAACAGGTCGGGGCGGTTGTAGTGGCCGGTGACGTCGAGCGCCATGCTCTCCTCGGCGATCCGCCCGAGGTCGAGGTCGGCGATCAGGATCTCCTCCCGATCGAAGACCGGCCCGGCGAGAAGCGACCCGTCGGGCGCGATGATGCAGGAGCCGCCGTTGTAGAGGAGCGCCTCCGGCTTCCCCTTGAGGTGCGGCGGCGGCTCGAGGTCGCGTGGCAGGTCGCGCGCCGCGATGATCTGTCCGACGGCCAGGACGAAGCAGCGTCCCTCGAAGGCGTAATGCCGGCTGGCCACCTGGTACATCTCCGGCACCGCCGGCCAGGCGGCGACATGGATCTCCTCGGCCGATTCGTGGACCACTTGGCGGGCCAGCGGCATCCAGTGCTCCCAGCAGATGAGAGTCCCGACCCTGCCCCAGGGTGTCGCGACCGCCTCCAACCCCGTCCCGTCACCCTGCCCCCAGACCAGGCGCTCGGCGTGGGTGGGGACCAGCTTGCGGTGGCGGTTCAAGATTGACCCGTCGCCTCCGAAGACGATCTGCGTGTTGTAGAGCGTGCCGTGGCCCGGGCCCGGGCGCACCCGCTCGTGCACTCCCATGACGACGACGGTCTCGTGCTGGCGCGCCGCCTCCGCCAGCCGCTCGGTCTCGGGGCCGGGGATGACGACGCTGTTCTCCAGGAGGCGCGCGTAGGCGCGCTTTGCCGGGGGGTGGTCCCAGACCGCCGCGCCGGGACAGAGATCGAGCCAGGCGGGATAGCCGGGGATCCAGGTCTCGCCGAAACCGACCACACGGGCGCCCCGACCTGCGGCCTCGCCGATGAGCCGCACCGCCTTGTCGACCGAGCCGCCCAGGTCGAGGAAGACCGGGGCCGCCTGCACCGCCGCGACGCGGATCGTCCTGCCCTGCATCGCCCGCTTCCTCAGCTCCCGGCGTGGAGCGACGCGATCATTTTATCGAAGCGCGCACGGTTGGCCTCGATCGTCTTCTCCGGCCCGGTGCAGCGGAAGAACCAGTTGGCGTCGGCCCCGGGGGCGATGGCGCCGAGCAGCGCGTATCCCGGCCTCGGAGCCGGAGGGGTCCCGCCCATCATCATCGAGGAGGGAGTGTAGGTTCCCTGCACCTCGACGCGCGTGACCGTCTTGTCGCCTGCTTTGACCTCGGTCACACGCGGCGTCGCGGGAGCGCCGCCGGCCCCGCGGAACTGCATGGCCCAGCGATCGATGTTCCCCCGAACATCCCCACCCTGCCCCGCTCCGAAGTAGAAGACGACACACTCGCCCGCCTCGGCGCCGCCGGCCCCCGGGATCCGGTATTGCGCCCGCCGCATCGACGAGGAGGGCGTCTCCTCGGACCACCCGTCGGGGACCGTCCAGGCCAGATTGCCCGCCGGGCCCGCGGCCCCGGCGCCGGCCGATTCCGGCCGGCCCATGGCCGTCGGAGAATGCATAGGGATCAGGGCGCCGGGATGGGACGCGGCGACCGGAGCCGTCGCCCCCTCCGTGGGGGTGGCGGGGGGCGCGGTTCGGCTCGTCTGATCGCCCGAACCTGTTGCGCCTCCGCAGGCGGCTATGAGGGCGACCGTCATCACCATCCCCGCTGTCATGATTGATGCGAGATCTCTCTGTCGAGTCATCGTCGGGCCTCCTCCCCGGAGTCTATCGTGATGAGTGGGGAGTATAGCGCCGATGCCGGCGGAGAGGTTTCGGGCGGTGAAATGAAGTTGATCTCAGACTTGTTTGGGTGTATATAGGTGCCTCGTATCGAGGGGGCACTGTGAGTCTGATCTCCAAATCAATGCGGCGGATGCGGCAGGGCCTGCTGGCTCTCCGCGCTGCCGTGTGCCCCGCAACCTGTTGCTGCTGTTGTTGTTGTCGGCCCACACGGGCGACCGGCGGCAGCGGGAATGGAGGGTTTGGCGCGTAGGATGAGGTAGAAAGCCCTCCAGGGTTGAAGGAAGTACTCAAAACCCACTGCCACCGGCAGTGGGTTTCTTGTTTTTATGGCCTGGTCGACTAACGGAGGAGGAGACGCGTGGAAGTCATCCAGTCGGTCACTGAAATCGATCCCAAGGAGCTCCAGCAGATCTCGAACCGGTTCGAGCCGAAGAGCCCCCAGGAACTTCTCCAGTGGGGGATCGAGACTTTCCGCGGCGGCATCACCCTCGCGTGCAGCTTCGGCGCGGAGGACGTGGCGCTGGTCGACATGATCGCGCGCCTCGACTCCTCGGTGCCGGTCTTCTACCTCGACACCGACTACCTCTTTCCCGAGACGCTCGAGGTCCGCGATCGGATCATCGCCCGGTACGGCGTGCAGGTGGTGGCGGCGAAGCCTCTCCTGACGATCGAGGAGCAGGCGGCGGAGCACGGACCCGATCTCTACGCCCGCCAGCCCGACCTGTGCTGCAAGATCCGCAAGATCGAGCCGCTCAAGCGCCATCTCGGCGGGTACCAGGCCTGGGTGACCGGCATCCGCCGCGACCAGGCTCCGACCCGGGCCAATGCCGCCCTGGTGGAGTGGGACAAGATCTTCAGCCTCGTGAAGCTGAACCCGCTGGCGAAGTGGACCAGCGGCGACGTCTGGAACTACATCCGCGCCAACGACGTCCCTTACAACGTGCTGCACGACCGGAACTACCCGAGCATCGGCTGCTGGCCGTGCACGCGCGAGGTGAAGCCCGGCGAGGACCCGCGCGCCGGACGGTGGGCCAATTTCGCGAAGAAGGAGTGCGGTCTGCACACAGAGTCGGAATCGACGCCGGCCCAGTAGGACCGCCTCCGGGAGGAGACAGATGGCGACCGACGAACCTGCACCGACCGCGGCCGAGGACGCCACATCCGTGGACGAAGAGGTTCGCGCGCCCGGGCGCCATTTCGCCTCCCAGGCGGACATCGAGGAGTTCGTCCGCACTCTGGAGTCGTTCGAGCGCGGGGAGATCGGCCCCGACGAGTTCCGGACCTTCCGGCTGACCCGCGGCATCTACGGCCAGCGGCAGGATGACGTGCAGATGATCAGGGTCAAGATCCCGCAGGGGATCCTGAACCCCGAGCAGCTGCGGGCCCTGGCCGTGGTGGCGCGCGACTTCTCGCGCGGCTTCGGCCACGTGACCACCCGCCAGAACCTCCAGTTCCACTTCGTCAAGATGACGGTGGTGCCGCAGGCGCTGGCGGTCATGGAGAAGGTCGGCCTGACGACGCGCGAGGCGTGCGGCAACACCGTGCGCAACGTCACCGCCTGCCCGATGGCGGGGGTCTGCCCCACCGAGCCGTTCGACGTCACGCCGTACGGCGAGGCGGTCACCCGCTTCTTCCTGAGAAATCCGATCTGCCAGGCGCTGCCCCGCAAGTTCAAGATCTCCCTCTCCGGCTGCCCCTCCGACTGCTCCCTGGGAGGCATTCACGACATCGGCATCATCGCCAGGACACGCCAGGTCGACGGCCGGCAGGAGATCGGCTTCAAGGTGGTGATCGGCGGCGGCCTCTCGGTGTCGCCGCAGGATGCCTGGGTGCTGCACGAGTTCCTGCCCCCCGAGCGGCTGCTGCCGGTGTGCGAGGCGGTGGTGCGCGTCTTCGACCGGACCGGCAACCGCAAGAACAAGGGGCAGGCGCGCATGAAGTACGCCATCCGCAAGCTCGGCTGGGATGCGTTCAAGGCGGAGATCGAGAAGGAAGCCCGGGGGATCCCCGCCACCCGTGACCCGGAGGTCGAGCGCTACGTCGAGGACGAGCGGCCGGCGCGCGACGGCGCCCCCGACGACCTGCACGCCCGGGTCGTCTCCACCGGAGCGGATCCCTTCCGCGCCTGGGCGGCGACCAACGCCCGGCCGCAGCGGCAGAAGGGATACTCGATGGCCTTCGTCACCCTTCCCCGCGGCGACATCACGGCCGCCCAGCTCGACGCGATCGCCGCGCTCGTCGAGAGACACGGCAACGGAACGCTCCGCACCACCCAGGATCAAAATCTGCTGTTGCGCTGGGTGCGGACCGAGGACCTACCTGAGATCCACCGTGCCCTGGCCGCGATCGGCCTGGAGCAGGGGGAGGCCGGGCGGCTGCTCGACCCGACTTCGTGCCCCGGGGCGGAGAGCTGCAAGATCGCCATCACCGGATCGCGCGAGCTGGTGCAGGCGGTCAAGAAGACTCTCGAGGAGCAGGCCGGCAACGGCGGCCGTGAGCTGATCGCCGCCGCGGCCGACCTGCGCGTCAAGGTGAGCGGCTGCCCCAACTCCTGCGGGCAGCATCACATCGCCGGGATCGGTTTCCACGGCGCCGCCAGGAACGTCGGCGGCCGCCTCGTCCCCGTCTACCAGATGTTCCTGGGCGGCAGCGTCGACGGTGACGGGGCCCACTTCGGGGCCCGCTCGGTGAAGATCCCGGCGCGCCGTGTGCCGGAGGCCCTGACCCGACTTCTGGCCCTCTTCCGCGACGAGCGGCGGCCGGACGAGACGGCGCTCGCCTTCTTCAAGCGGGTCGCCCCCGAGCGGGTCGAGACGACCCTGTCGGACCTCGTCAACGTGACCCAGGCCGACCTCGCCCCGGAGGATTACCAGGATCTGGGTGAGGACCGGCCGTTCGAATTGACCCACCAGGAAGGAGAGTGCGCCACATGAGCAGGATCCTCGAAGAGGTGCTGGAAGCCAACAAGATCTACGCCGCCGGGTTCGGCGACAGGGGGAAGCTGGCGATGCCCCCGCAGCGGCGCTTCGCCATCCTGACCTGCATGGACGCCCGCCTGGATCCGGCGAAGTACGCCGGTCTCAAGGAGGGGGACACGCACGTCATCCGCAACGCCGGCGGACGGGCGAGCGACGACGCCATCCGATCGCTCGTGATCTCATACAAGCTTCTCGGCACGCGGGAATGGTTCGTCATCCACCACACGAACTGCGGCATGGAGACCTTCACCGACGAGATCATGCGCGGCCTGCTGGTGCGCAGCCTGAAGACCGCGACGATCGACGCGAAGGGGTGGCACGACACCGGCGAGGGGCCGGGCTCGATCGAAGGGCAGTACATCGACTGGCTGACGATCGCCGACCAGACGAAGAGCGTCTGGGCCGACGTACAGCGCATCCGCCGCCATCCTCTCGTGCCGCGCGACATCCCGATCTACGGTTTCCTCTACGACGTCGCGAGCGGCCGCCTGATCGAGGTCCCGGAGGCGACGGCGGCCGGCCGGGCTTCGTAGCGATCCCGCCCGTCCTGTCCGAGGGACACTCGTCGCGACACGCGCCCCACATTCCTCTGGGCCGGCGTGTCCTCTGCCACTTGCATTGCGCCCTGGCGCTCGGCGCGATCGCCTGTCCACCCTCCTGAGATCGTCCTTACATGGGGCCGCTGCTTCACGGCGGCCCATCTCCTTGAGCCCACCGGATATCCCTCGATGCGAGCCAATCAGAGGATTCAACCGGAACCTCCACTTGAGCTGGGTGCTCTCCAAGTCAGGGGTGGAACGTGGAGGGGACGTAAATCCAAGATAGCAAGGGCCGCACGGAATAGTCAGTAGGGACAAGTCTGCTCCGT
The DNA here is from genome assembly GCA_035762745.1 of Candidatus Polarisedimenticolia bacterium. GTDB lineage: Bacteria > Acidobacteriota > Polarisedimenticolia > Gp22-AA2 > Gp22-AA2 > DASTNM01. The sequence continues at coordinate 13,923 of DASTNM010000290.1, read as the reverse complement.
CTCGAGGTCGCTCTCGCGATGCGGCAGCAGCCGCGTATTCTGATTGCGTGATAGACACCGCAGAGAGGTGGAATCGGTGTTGACGTCGGCGGAGTCACGCTGTAGCAAGGGTAAGCAAGACTCGAGAGGTTCCCGATTGACGGGTCGGGCTCATGCGCTCAGCAGACTCCACGGATCGCTAGAGGGAGGCATCGATGGACATGCCTAAGATCACTCGCTGCACGCGGGCTTCCTTCGGGGCGTTATTGATCGCTCTTCTTTGCGCCTTCACGATCAAACCCAGCCGTGAAGTGTCGCTGATGTTTCGCGTTCCGACCTATCAGGTCGGGGGAGTAGGCCTGAGGACCACCTCCGTCGCCATCGGCGATTTCGACGGCGATGGGCGAAGCGATATCGCGGTCGTGGCTTCTTTTCCGCCTCCAGGGGAGGTGATTACTGTTACGAGGGATACGGTTTCGGTCCTGCTCGGCCGAAACGATGGAACGTTTGGCCCCCCGATCCCGCTTCCGCCAGGGGTTCGCCCTCAGGCGATCGTGGTGGGTGACTTCAACGGCGATGGACATCAGGACCTGGCACTTTCGAATGCCCCCGTGAACGATTGTTTGCCATATCCTACCTGCCCTCCTCCGCCCAACGGATATGTCTCTATCCTGCTTGGTGCTGGTGACGGGACCTTTGGTAGCCCAAAGCAGTTCGGTGTCGGCGAAGCCCCTGTTTCAATGGCGATAGGCGATTTCAACCGAGATGGCCACGAGGACTTGGTTGTCGCGGATGGGGTTCTGCTTGGGCTTGGCGACGGAACATTTGGTGCCGAGGCGCGCCTTACAGTGGGTGATGGGCCCGACTCCGTCGCCGTTGGCGACTTCGACGGGGACGGGTACCAGGACCTGGTCGTGGCGAACGGAGGTTCTGCCGATGTTTCCGTTCTCCTCGGCCGCGGCGACGGCACGTTTAGTTCCGAGACTCGTTTCCCTACAGGAGAGGCCCCGCGCTCTGTGGCCATCGGAGACTTCAACGGAGACGGGCGCACAGACTTGGCGGTAACGAACATCTATTCGGATGACGTATCCATTTTGTTGGGGCAAGGAGATGGAACGTTTGCTACTCAGGTTCGCTATGGAGCGGGAAAGGAGCCCGTCGCAGTCGTCGCAGGCGATTTCAATGGCGACGAGCACCTGGACCTCGCAGTCGCGGACGAAGGGTCTGGAGAGATCTCGGTGCTGCTAGGCGGTGGGGATGGGACCTTCGGGTCGCCAATCTCTTGCGGAGCCGGATCTGGCCCATCCTCTATCGCAACCGGGCAGTTCAACGGCGACGAACGCTTGGATCTCGCGGTGAGCAATTTGGGGGGCGTCGTCTTTGCCCTGCTGGGCCAGGGAAACGGAAGCTTCATGGCCTCCAGCCGGTACGAGGCGGGAGCCTCACCCGTGTCGCTGGCAATCGATGATTTCGACGGCGACGGCCGGCAGGATCTGGCTGTAGCGAACAGGGATTCGAACGACGTGTCGATCCTGCTGGGTCGGGGCGAGGGGAGCTTCGGCCCCGAGGTCCGATTTGGAGCGAGTGGATCCGGGTCCCCTCAGTCCGTCGCTGTTGGAGACTTCAACAGCGATGGCCGGCAGGATCTGGTGGTGGCGGTAATAACCGATACGATTTGTTTGGGGTGTAGCGGTGCCGTGTCGATCCTGCTGGGCCGAGGCGATGGGAGCTTCGGCCCCGCGGTTCAGTTCGGGATCGGTGGCACCCCCGTCTTCGCCGCTGTTGGAGACTTCAACAACGACGGTCGGCAGGACCTCGCCGTGGCGAACATCAGGGGGCTCGGGCCCGCCGGGGTATCCATTCTGCTCGGTCGTGGCGATGGCACGTTCACCCCCGAGACCTACTATCAGGCAGACTCCGGTTCCAGGTCCACCGTCGTAGGAGACTTCAACGGTGATGGTCGGAGCGATCTGGCAGTGGCCAACAATTTCACGGATACTGTGACGGTGCTGATGGGCCACGGCGACGGGACATTCGGTCCGCAGTCGACCTTCGCGGTTGGGCGCGAGCCACGTGGCCTCGCGATTGGTGACTTCAATGGAGATGGTCGCGAAGATCTCGCAGTCACGGTCACTGATCCGGACGGGGTCTCGGTCCTTCTGGGCCAAGGCGACGGGACGTTTGTAGCGCGGGCCAGCTATGGGACGGGCGGCGCCCCGGGATCGATCGCTGTGGGAGACCTCAACCGCGATGGCTGGCAGGACATGGTGGTAGGAAACGGGTCGAGCCAGCTGTCAATCCTGCTCGGCCGGGGCGACGGAACCTTTGGCAGACAGGTCAGTTTCCTGGCAGGAGCGGGGTCGGTGGCCATCGGCAATTTCAATGGGGATCAGAGGCCCGACATCGCGGTCGTCGACGGCAGCGCGCAGAATGTCTCGGTTCTCTTGAATCAGGCCACCTCTCAGGCCGCCTCGGCGATCGCTCTTGACGTGCGCGCGGTCCAGGTCCTCGGCAACGTGAAGATTAGCTTCCGCACGGACACGCAGGTCCAGTTGGCAGCAATCAATATCATGGCTGAGAAGAAGTCGAGCTTGGTGAAGATCATCTCCATGGCGCCCAAGGTCGGTATCGCGGGGGCTTCGTACGTAGTGAGTATCCCCCGGCGAGCGTTCAAGGGTTCCAAGAGTATCGTGGTCCAGACGGTGATGGCAGACGGGACAATCTTCAACAGTGCCGTGGCGCGCTTCTAGCCTGCTGCTCGGCAACTCCATCGGTCGATCGGAAGCGGTAGAATCGGTCATCTCAAACCCGGACCAGTAATGGGGGGCAGACCACACTGTAGATCGGCGGCAGGTGACAGACGGCCTCTGCTTTTCGCGCCGCGTTCGTGGTGGGGGAGGATCCCGCCGGAGGGTCAGGCCGGTGCGCCGCGCACCAGGGCGACCGCCTCGCGGGCGGCGTCGGAGCCGGCCCGCGTCGCCAGCTCGAAGCTCGGCATCCCGTTGCGATCGGAGTGGGCGAAGGTGATCCGGCCGAGCGGCCGGGTCAGGGCGCGGCGCTCGTCGCCGGTCAGGAAGCCCGGGGTCGGGATCACCATGTGGTGGCCCCAGACGTAGACGTCGAGCCGCGTCACGTCGTCCAGGATCCCCGGCACCATGAACTCCAGATCGTCGGCCAGCCGGTCGGCCCAGTGCGACCAGGGCTCCGTCAGGAGATCGACGCGCGGCACCTTTCCCTCGAGCGGCGCCCAGAGGCAGAGGACGTTCGGCCGCCGCGCATCGCCGTGGCGCCAGCGATCGGAGTTGTAGTCAGCCACCAGGAAGCCCTGGCTGAGACGGCCCTGGGAGCTGTTGTACCAGGCGATCGGCGCCCCTTTCAGAGCCGGCGTGCGTTTCACCGAGGCGGCCCCCATCAGGAGCGCCCCGTATCGGTAGCGGCGGAAGCCGTCGCGCCCCGAGGCCAGCAGCTCCGGGACCATGCGGCCGGTGATGTGCTTCGGGCAGGCGAGGACGGCCGAGCGCGCCCGGCGCATCGAGAAACGCCCGCTGCGCGGGTCGAGCAGCGTCACGCGCGCCTCGTCGTCGTGGTTCTCGACCCGCACGACCATGAGATCGGTCCGCAGCCGGTCCCGGCCCACCTTCTCCGACAGCCGCGCCGCCAGCCACGCGTTGCCTCCCGGCAGGGTGATGTCCTCCCCTCCTTGCCCGAGGCTGTTGAAGGCGAGGAAGCCGTAGGCCGAGACCTCGCCCATCGATCCGCCGATGTCGCTGGTGCTCCACTCGTCGACCATCACGAGAGTGCGCGGCCCCCATCCCTTGCGGCGCGCGTACTCCTCCATCGTGATCCGGTCGAGGGCGAGGATGTCGGGATCGCGGCTCCCCTCCTCGACCGGCATGGCGAAGGCCGGGCGGCCGTCCTTCCCCTTCTTCGTCGCCCAGGCGGAGAGCTCATCGTAGAAGGCGACGTAGTCCCGGCGGTCCTTGGCCGACAGCGGCAGGCGCGCGGCCGTCTCCTTCTGCCCGCCGCCGAGCAGGGCGTCCGGGTACCAGGTGCCGTCCACCAGGGTGTTCGAGTCGGGGCCGGGGCCGATGAGCGCCGGGTCGATCTTCGGCGTCCCGTCGGCGGCGAACCCCTGGATCACGCCGAGATCCTGGAAGAGCCGCGTCATGAACGCGTCCTTGGGATGGACCACCGACCAGGTGGCGCAGGTGTAGTCGGTGCCGTTGGCGTTCCCCTTGCGCGCGTTCCCGCCGATGTAGTCCTCCTTCTCGTACAGGACGACGTCGCTCAGCCCGCCGCGCTCCAGGTCCCAGGCGGCCATCAGCCCTGAGACCCCACCTCCGACCACGATGGCGTCGTGCAGCGGCCCCTCCGGGAGGAGCGCCGGGATCTCGAGCGTCCCGTCACGCAGGCGGTGGGCGATGTCGTACGACTCGGCGATCAACTCGCCCTCGTAGCCGCGCGCCGCCGCCCGCGTGGGCGTAACCGGGCCCTTCGCCCCGCCGGCGCCCGGTGTCTGTCCCAGGAGGTCGCGAATCGACAGACGGGCGCCCAGGCCGGCCGCGAGGGTCGCCTTGAGACCGCCGTTGAGGAAGAGCCGCCGGGTCAGCGGGCGGCTGTCGGGCGTCGCGGGCTTTCGCCGGCCTTTGGGCTTCATCGCTGCCTCTCCTTCGGGTTTCACGGGGCGAACCGGAACGTCCCCTGTGCCGGAGCGGCGGGATCATACATCCAGGCAGCGAGAAGGAGTGTCTAGGCCGTGTCGGCCCCGGACAGGGCGGCGGTCGGGGCGGCCGCCCGGGCGACGGCCACCGGGGCGGCGGCGCGCGGGGCGGAGGCGGCCCAGAGCCTGCGGAGCCAATCGGCCGCGCTCTCGACGCCGAGGTTGATGTAGGGCAGGACGATGAGCGTCAGGAAGGTCGAGGAGATCATCCCGCCCATGACGGTGCGCGCCAGCGGGTAGTAGTAGACGTCGCCGACGCCGGAGCCGACGAACGCCAGCGGGATCAGGCCGACGATGGTGGTGATGGCGGTCATCAGGATGGCGCGCAGGCGGTCACGGCCGGTTCTCAGGACCGCCTCGTCGCGCGGCACACCGGCCCGGCGCAGCTGGTTCATGTGATCGAGCAGCACGATGCCGTTGTTGACCACGATGCCGATCAGGATCAGCAGGCCGATCCAGGCCATCAGGTTGAACGGCGTCCGCGTGGCGGCCAGGAGCCACGACACGCCCGGCAGCGCGAACGGGATCGATAAGAGGATGGCGAACGGCTGCGTCATCGACTCGAAGAGCGACGCCATGACCAGGTACACCATGACCAGCGCCAGCAGGACGTTGGTCACCATCTGCTGGTTCTCCTGCCCCTGCTCCAGGATTCGGTCGTCCCACGACCAGGAGTAGCCCGGCTGGAAGTCGAACGCGTCCATCAGCGCCGTCACCTGCTGGCGCGCCTTCGGCCACTCCTTCCCTTCGTAGGTGGCGCTCACCTCGGTCTTGACCTTGCGGTTCTCGCGGCTGATCTGCTGCTCACGGCGGATGACCTGGAACGAGGCGATGTCGCCGAGCTGGATCGGGCGCCCCTCGGGCCCGTTGATCTGCAGCGCCTTCAGGTCGTCCAGGTTTTCGCGGTCCGCCATCCTGAGCTCCAGCCAGGTCTCGACCTCGCGGTTGCCGGCGTTGAAGCGCCGCAGGCGCATGCCTCCGAGGGTGAAGGCGAAGATGTCGGAGATGTCCTGGGCGGTCAGACCGTTGCGCAACGCCTTGTCCCGGTCGATCACCACCTGCACCTCGCGGCGGGCGCGATTGAGCTGGGTGGCGACGTCCTCGACACCCGCGACGGTCTGCAGGCGCCGCTCGGCCTCCTGGGCCAGCTTCTGGAGGATCTCGCTGTCCTGGCCGAAGAACTTCACCGAGAAGTAGGTGCTGCTGCCGCCCTCCTCGGCCTCCTCGCGGAAGAAGACCCGGGCCCCCGGGATCTGCGGCAGGCCGGCGCGGATCGTCTGGCGCAGCTCCTTGACCTGCCGATCCCCGAGATGGTCGGGCTTGATGGTCAGAACGGTGCGCGCCTCGTTGTCGGCGTAGACGCTGTAGACCGACTCCAGCGCGAAGCGATCCTCGTTGGCGAACAGGTAGCTCTCGACCTGGTTGACCGCCTTCTCGGCGTCCGCCTTGTAGGCGAAGTCGGAGAACTCGTACTGCAGGAAGAGCCTCTTGTTGACCGTCCCCGAGAAGAGGCTGAAGTCCACCAGGCCGAACAGGAACGGCACCAGGCCGACGACCAGGCCGAGCACCACGATGGCGCAGGTCCAGGCGCGGTGGCGCAGCGTCCAGGCCAGCACGCCCACGTAGCGCTCCTCCAGCCACTCCAGGGACCGGTTGCGCGGCGAGGCGCGCCGCGACAGCAGGTGCGCCGACATCAGCGGGATCAGGGTCAGCGAGGAGAGGAGCGAGCAGAGGATGGCGATCGAGATGGTGATCCCCACCTCCTTCAGCCAGGTGGTGAGCTCCGTGCCGGCCCCGACGATCAGCGGCAGGAACACGATGACCGAGGTCAGCGTCGAGGAGATCACCGCCACCGCCACGGCCCGCGTCCCTTCGAGCGCCGCGTTCTTCGGATCGTGCTCCTCCCGGTTGCGGCGATCGATCGACTCGAGCACCACGATGGCGTTGTCGACCAGCATCCCCACGCCCAGCATCAGCCCCATCATCGACAGGATGTTGAGGTTCTTCCCCATGAAGTACATGAGGCCGCAGGCGGCCACGATCGAGAACGGGATCGAGAACGAGACGATCAGCGTCGAGTCGATGCGCCGCAGGAAGAAATACAGGACGATCACCGCCAGCAGCGCCCCGACGAGACCGGCGTCCTTGAGCCCGTCGATGCCGGAGGTGATCTCCTTCGCCTGGTCCTGCCAGACGAACAGCTTCACCCCCTTCAGCAGCGGGTCCTGGTTGATGTCCTTCTGGATCACCCGCATCACCGCGCTCGCCACGTCGACCGTGTTGGCGGTCGATTCCTTGAAGACGTTGAGGGCGACGGCGTACTGGCGGTCGAGGTGGCGACCGTAGGTGATCGGCGGCTCCTCGTACACGACCGTGGCGACGTCGGACAGCCGCAGGCCGTGGTCGTCGATCTCCAGATCGCGGATCGCGTCCAGCGACTCCACGGCGCCCAGGGCCCGCGCCATGTAGCGAAGTCCGCCGTGGCTCACCGGCCCCACGACGACGTTGGAGAAGGAGCCCGAGAGCCTCTGCATCAACGCGCCGACGTCGACCCGGTGCTCCTTGATCCGGTCGAGGATCAGCTGGATGCGCACCTCGCGCGGCGCGACGCCGTCGAGGGCGACGCGGGCCACCCCGGGGACGCGGCGGATGCGATTGACCACGCGCGTCTCCAGCAGGTCGTAGTTGCGCGACAGGTCGACGCCCGCCGCCGAGATCCGCCCCTCCACGACCGGGATGTCGTTGGTGTTGAACGAGAAGATCAGGATCTGCCCGATCCCCGGCGGCAGCGACCCCTTCACCTGGTCGAGCTTCTCGCCCACCTGCATGCGCACCACGTCGAGGCTCTGCCCCCAGTTGAACTCGAGCTGGAACTCGGCGCTGTCGGCGGTCGAGGTGGAGCTCAGCTTCTTGACCCCGGCGAGCGTCGAAAGGACCTCCTCGACCGGCTTGGTGATCTCCTTCTCGATCTGCGTCGGGTTGGAGTTCGGGTACGGGATCTGGACGCCGATCTGCGGCAGGTCGACCGTCGGCAGGAAGGCGAGCGGCAGCCGCGCCACGGCGATGCCGCCGATCACCATGATCGACAGGAGCCCCATGAGGGTGGTCACCGGGCGCTGCACCGCCAGACGCGGCAGGTTCATTCGGCCACCTCGGCCTCGGTCGCCAGCGCCGGGTTCATGATCCCCGGCTCGATCTCGACGTCCCCCGGCTCCCTGTCGAGCGCCGGCTCACCGCCCGCCGCTCCGGAGCCGGCCGGCGCCGCGCCGGGCTCCGCCGCGGCCGCCGCGGCGTACACCTTCCGATCGAGCAGCGTGTAGACGACCGGGATGACGAAGAGGGTCAGGGCCGTCGCCACCGACAGCCCGCCGATGACGGTGATCGCCAGCGGGGCGCGCAGCTCGGCTCCCTCGCCGAGGCCGAGCGCCATCGGCACCAGTCCGAGGATGGTGGTCGCGGTGGTCATCAAGATGGGCCGCATCCGCTTCAGCCCCGCCTGCACCAGCGCCTCGTCCCGCGCCAGCCCCTCGGAGCGCAGCAGGTTCACGGCGTCGATCAGGACGATGGCGTTCTTGACCACGATCCCGGCGAGCATCACCGCTCCGATCATGGCCACCACGTTGACCGAGCGGCCGGTGACGACCAGGGCCAGGATCGCCCCGATCGCCCCGAGAGGCACCGTGAACATCACCACGAACGGGTGCACCAGCGACTCGAACTCGCAGGCCATCACGAGGTAGACGAGGAAGATCGCCAGGGCCATCGCCATCAGGAGAGAGCGGAAGGAGCGCTGCATCTCCTCCTCCTGCCCGCTCAGGTCGGCCAGGATCCCCGCCGGGAACGGTTGGGCCCGGATCACGCGGCGCACGTCCACGGCCACCGCCCCCATGTCGCGCCCCGACAGGTTGCCGGAGATCACCGCGGCCCGCTTCTGCCCGATGCGCCTGATCTCGCTCGGCCCCTCCGCCAGCCGCACGTCGGCCACCGCCTTGAGCTGGATCGGGATCCCCTCGTGCTGCCCGACGATCATGTCGTTCACCTCGGAGACCGAGGCGCGGCCGACCTCGACCGAGCGCACGCGGATGTCGATCTCGCGGTCCCCCTCGAGGAAGCGGGTGGCGACCTCCCCCTGCACCTTGTTGCGCATCGTCGCCGCCACCTGGCCGAGGTCGAGCCCCAGGCGGGCGAGCTGTGCCCGGTGGAACGTCACCTGAAGCTCCGGGTTGCCGGTCTCCATCGACGACTTGACGTCGACCAGGCCCGGGATCGTCTCGACCCGCTTCTTGAGGGCGGCGGCCGAGGCCTGCAGATCGTCGAGATTGTCGCCGTAGACCTCGACCTCGATCGGCGTCCGGAAGGTGAAGTAGGAAGGACGCTCGAACTTGAAGCGCGCGTTCCCCGCGGCTTCGAGTCGTCCGCGCAGGAGCGCCGCCACCGCCTCCTCGTCGCTCCGGCCCGTGCCGGGCTTCATACGCACTTGAAGCCGGGCGGCGTTCTCCCCTTCCGTCCCGGTGCGCGTCAGCGACAACCCCGCGCCACCCACGAGGGTCGAGGCGTACTCGACCCGCGGGTCGTCCTTGAGCGCCTCGCCGATCGTCCGCACGTAGGCGTCGGTCGCCTCCAGCGGCGTCCCCTCCGGCAGCTCGATCAGAAAGCTGAACTCCCCCTCGGAGAACTGCGGGATCAGGTCGACCCCCAGGCCACGCGCCAACCCCAGAGAGACCAGGAAGAGGGCCAGGGCGAGCCCCAGGACCATGGCGCGCGAGCGCAGGGCCCAGCGCAGCGCCGGCGGGTAGGAGCGGGTCAGGGCGTCGAGACCGGCGTCGAAGACGGTGGTCACGGGGCGGCAGAGCGCGGCCAGGCGCCTTCCCGTCCAGGACAGGCCCCGCCGCAGGCCGCCCAGGCCCACCGCCGGACCGCGCGTCAGGAGCGCGTGGGTGCCGCGCCGCAGGCGCCCGGCCCCCTCCGGGGCGGGTGCCGCGGCGGCGCCGGCGGCGACCGGGCGCTCGCGGCTGGCGAGGGCGTACATCATCGGGTTGAGGGTCAGCGACACGACGAGCGAGGCGAGCAGGGAGAACGACACCGTCAGCGCCTGGTCGCGGAAGAGCTGGGCGGCGATCCCCTCGACGAAGATGATCGGCACGAAGACCGCGACCGTCGTCAGGGTCGAGGCGACGACCGCGCGACCGACCTCGTTGGTGCCGCGCTCGGCCGCGATGAAGCCGCTCTCCCCGCGCTCGCGGCGCTTGAAGATCGCCTCCAGGACCACGATGGCGTCGTCCACCAGCATGCCGACGCCGAGCGCCAGGCCGCCGAGCGACATGACGTTCAGCGTCGTCCCGGTCTGGTACATGAGGAAGAAGGTGGCGATGATCGAGATCGGGATCGCGACGCTGATGATCAGCGTGCTGACGATGTCCTTGAGAAACAGCAGCAGCACGAAGACCGACAGCAGGCCGCCGATGATGGCGTTGCTCTTGACCTCGCCGATCGAGGCCTCGATGAAGCGCGACTGATCGGCCCCGGTGACCACCTCGATGCCGGCCGGCAGCTCCGCGCGCACGCGCTCCAACCGCTTCTGCACGGCGCGCACCACCGAGACGGTGTTGGCGTCCCCCGCCTTGTAGAGCGCCAGCTCGACCGCCTCGCGGCCGCCGAAACGGGTGATCACCTCGCGCTGCTTGTGGCCGCGCGTCACCAGGGCGACGTCTCCCATCGTGACGTTCCGCCCGTCCTTCGAGATCAGGACGGTGCGCAGGATGTCGTCGAGGTTCTTGAACTCGTTGCGCGCCCGGACGAGATAGCGCGCCTCCGCCTCGTAGAGGCTGCCGCCCGCCTGGTTGACGTTCTCGCGCAGCAGCTTCTGATCGACGTCCTGGATGCTGAGCCCGAGGAGGGAGAGCTTCCCCTCGTCGATCTGGACCTGGATCTCGTCCTCGTAGCCGCCGTTGACCTTGATCGCCGCCACCCCCTCGGTCGACTCCAGATCCTTCTTGAGAAGCTCGTCGGCGATGTAGCGCATCTGGTAGAGGTTGCCGCTGCCGGTCAGGTAGAGGCGCACGACCGGATCGTTGGCCGGGTCGAAGCGCAGCAGGACCGGCTTCTGGGATTCCTTCGGGAGGGTCACGAGGTCGAGCTTCTCGCGCACGTCGAGGGCGGCGAAGTCCATGTTCCGCCCCCAGGCGAACTCCAGCGTCACCTGCGACAGCCCCGGCCGCGAGACCGACGTCAGGCGTTGCACGCCGGCGACCACGCCGACCGCCTCCTCGACCGGCCGGCTGACCAGCGACTCGACCTCCCCCGGGGCGGCGCCCGGGAAACGGGTCTCGACCGTCAGGGTCGGGTACGAGATGTTCGGCAGGAGGTTGATCGGCAGGCGGTTGAAGGCGACGACGCCGAAGATCACGAGCGCCACCGCGCACATCGAGATGGTGACCCGGCGCTTGAGCGAGAAGCCGACGAGGCTCATGCCCGCCTCAGCCGCGGACCGGGCGGTCCTGGAGGGTCGAGAGGTCGGAGGCCTCCGGCGCGGCGACGACCTTGACCGCGGAGCCCTGCTTGAGGCTCCCCTGACCGGCGACGATCACCTGCTCGCCGGCCCGCACCCCCGACAGCGCCTCGATGCGTCCCCCTTCCTCGAGACCAAGGGAGACGCTGCGTTTCTCCGCCTTCTCGCCGTTCACGATGAAGACGTAGCTTTCTTGAAGTTCGCGGATCACCGCCTCGCGCGGCAGCAGCAGGGCCCGCGGATGCGTCTCGCGCACGACGTCGATGGTGACGAACGATCCCGGACGGACCTCGGCGGGCGGCGCGATCGCCTCCACCGTCACCTTGACCGTGCCGGTCGTCGTGTCGACCACGGGGCTGATCTGACGGATCCGCCCGCGGAACCGGGTGCTCTCCTCGGCCTTCAGCGTGATGCGCACCTCGCGTCCTTCCTGGAGGCCGAGGATCTCCTTCTCGGGTAGGTAGATGCGCGCGATGAGCGGGTCGAAGTCGGAGACCGTGAACAGGGTGTCACCCGGCCGGACGTGCTGCCCGATCTTGACGGACCGATCGGTCACCCGGCCGCCGAACGGCGCGCGGATCGTGGTCTTGTCGAGCCGCCACTGCGCCTCCGCCAGCTCCTGCTGGGCCACCTGGTTGTCGAGGGAGACCTTGTCGAACGCCTCGCGGCTCATCAGGTCGTCATCGACCACCTTCTGCGCCCGCTCGCTGGCCAGCTTGGCGTTCGTCGCCCTGAGCTGCGCCTTCCGGAAGAAGATCTCGGCGTCGTCCTTGACCAGCTGCGCCAGGACCTGCCCGCGCCCGACGTGCTGTCCTTCCTCGACGAGGAGCTCGGCGACCCGCCCCTCCGACTCGGCCAGCACCTTCACCTCGTTCTCGGGAACCAGGTTGGCCGTCGAGGAGATGTAGGAGGAGACGGCACCGGTCGCGATCGGCGCCACGCTGACCGGGATCGGAGCCTTCTCCTCCCCCTTTGCGTCCCCCTTCCGGTCGCCTGAGGGGGGCGGCGGGGTCGGCGATTTCGCGCTGGCCTGGACGACCCCTGGGCCGGCCGCCGCTCCCGAGGAGGCGCCGCCCGCCGGAGAGCCACCGGCCGGGTCCGCCGGCGTTCCGGAGTGCTTGAGATGGAAGCCCACCGCCAGGCCTGCCGCTATCAAGAGGCCGGCGACGAGAGTGAAGACCAGGAACCGTGTTCTGCCGGAGCTTGCCTTCATCTGCCTCTCCAAGTCAGTTGACGCGACCGAAATGCGGGTCATGGCCGATCGTCCGGCCGCCACAACCGTTCAACGTGGGGCGCGGCGGGGTGGTTCCAGGATTCCCCGGTTCCCTCGAGCCCGGCCCCCGCCGGGCCGACCGTCGAGGCCGCCGACCGTGGCGGGAGGCGGTCCATTTCCAGTAGACTTCCGGGCCTATGCCCCGACCGACCGGACGGAGGACGCAGGCGAGAGTGCTGAGCGGCCTGGAGGTCCTGGCCCGGGAGCGGCCCCGCTGGCTGCGCGGGCGCCGGGTCGGCCTGCTGATGCACCCCGCCTCGGTCACCGCGCGCTTCGTCTCGGCGCGCGACGTCGTGCACCGCCTGTGCGGCGCGAACCTGCGCGCCCTCTTCGGCCCGCAGCACGGCTTCGCCGGAGAGAAGCAGGACAACATGATCGAATCGGGGCACGGGGTCGACCCGGACCTCGGCATCCCCGTCTACAGCCTCTACTCCGAGACCCGCTCGCCGACCGAGGCGATGCTCGGTGACATCGATCTGCTGCTGGTCGACCTGCAGGACGTCGGCACTCGAGTTTACACCTTCGAGTGGACCACCGCCCTGGCGCTCCAGGCGTGCGCCGCGACGGGATGCGAGGTGGTGGTCCTGGACCGGCCGAACCCCCTGGGCGGGCTGGCGCTCGAGGGGAACCTGATACGCCCCGGCTACACCTCCTTCGTCGGCCTCTACCCGGTGCCGATGCGCCACGCCCTGACACTCGGCGAGCTGGCGGCCCTGGTGAACGCCCGGATGGCGGGCGCGGCCACCTCCGGGGTCGGCGCGACCGCCTCGCGCTCGGACAAAGTCGCCGGGCGGCCGGTCCGCCGGCGCGACGGGGTCGGCTGGCGCTGCCCGGGGCGCTGCGCCCTGACGGTCGTGCCGATGGCAGGCTGGCGCCGGCGGATGCTCTTCCCCGACACCGGCTTGCCGTGGGTCCTCCCCTCCCCCAACATGCCGGCCTTCGACACGGCGGTCGTCTATCCCGGGCAGGTCCTGCTCGAGGGGACCAATCTCTCCGAAGGGCGGGGGACGACGCGTCCTTTCGAGATCTTCGGCGCGCCCTGGCTCGACATGCCGAGGGTGCGGAGGCGCTTCGAGAGGCGACGGCTCCCGGGCCTGGCGCTGCGGGACCACGCCTTCGAGCCGACTTTCCACAAGTGGGCCGGGCAGGTCTGCCGCGGCTTTCAGATCCAGGTGACCGACCTCGCCGCCTACAGGCCCTACCTGACGACGCTGGCGCTGCTGCAGGACGTCATCGCCGAGCACCGCGACCGCTTCGAGTGGAAGAAGCCGCCCTACGAGTACGTCACCGACAAGCCGCCGATCGACGTCCTGACCGGAGACCCGGCCCTGCGCGAGGCGCTCGAGTCGGGCCGTGACCTGCGCGCGCTCGAGCGCTCGTGGGCCGCGGAGATCCGGGCGTTCGAGAAGGAGTCGCGACCGCTCCGCCTCTATCCGGCGTAGG